>JAQCGA010000143.1 GCA_027619145.1 bacterium
ATTGTTGACAGACCGCCCGATGATTGAAGCGTCGGACCTGTCGATTGATCGACGGGGAGAATTGGCTGAGATCGGTGCATCTGTAGATGTGTCGGACCTGGGCCTGGTGCGGATCTCTTTTCCTTCCTGGGGCATTTCTCTGGAAGATTTGGAGCGGCAGGTGATTGAACAGGCCCTGGGTCATACAGAAGGAAATATTTCTCGGGCGGCCCGATTGTTGCACTTGAGTCGCTATGCATTGCGATACCGGATGCAGAAACACGGAATTGCATTTCCTCAGGCCTCCAAAGACGGATGACCTTGTGGCCTGGGTACAATGGGAGCGTGGATAGATGAAGCGCGTGCTTGTTATTGATGACAATGAAATGATGCGCCAGATGATTCGGGACATGCTGGAGCTGGAAGGGTACGAAGTGGAGGAGGCCGAAAATGGCCGCCAGGGTGTGATGCGCTTCTTACAGGCTCCTGCGGATCTGGTCATTACAGATATTCTGATGCCAGACGAAGACGGGCTGGAGATTGTGCGGAAGCTCCGGCGAGATTATCCCGAAGTACGGATTATTGTGATTTCTGGGGGGCTCGAAGGAAAAATTGATTACCTGAGTTTTGCGAAGGAATTTGGTGCAGATCGGGCAATTGCCAAGCCGTTTGATTCCCGTACGCTGCTGGGTGCTGTGCGGGAACTTACCGGCGGCCAATAACCGTTGTTTTAGCTGATTGCGAGCCTGAGATGGTTGGACAGGTCATTCGAAATTACGAAATCCGAGAATTGCTGGGCCGGGGGGCCATGGGTGAGGTGTACCTGGCGTACGATAGGGCACTGGACCGCGAGTTGGCCGTGAAGTTTCTTTCGCAAGATGCCGCCTCTTCTCCGGAAGATGTGCAGCGGTTCTATCTGGAAGCACGTGCTGCGGCCGGGCTCTCGCATCAGAACGTGGTGGTGATTCACGATGTTGGTGAACACGAAGGGCGTTGCTTTTTTGTTATGGAGCTGCTTTCCGGGATGTCGTTGCGGCAAATGATCCGGGAAGGGAAGCGGCCTTTATGGAAAGAAGGGTTGAAAATTGCCGTGCAGGTGTGTAAAGCCCTGGAAGCTGCACACGCGCGGAACCTTTTGCACCGGGACATCAAGCCGGAAAACATCTGGTTACAGCCCGATGGGTTGGTCAAGATCCTGGATTTTGGGATTGCGCGATTCTCTACGGTAGATACGTTGACCCGTTCGGACGAAACGCTGGGGACGCCCGAATACATGGCCCCCGAGCAGATTATGGGTGAGGCCCTGGACGGCCGGACGGATCTGTACGCGCTGGGCATTTTTATGTACGAACTGTTCACCGGCCAGCGGCCGTTTACGGGCCCCAACGCGATTACGGTTATTTACAAACAGATGGAAGAGGAACCCATACCACCGGGGCAGCTTGCACAAGACATGCCCCTGGCCGTGGAAAGAATGATTCTGAAGGCGATTGCCAAAGAACCGGCTCAGCGGTATGCTTCGGCGGCACAAATGCGGCAAGAGATTGAAGCTCTGCTGGAAGGACGGTCGGAAGAGTCTGTTCCAGAGAGTGCCGCTGCGCCCGAATCGGGTGAGGTTGCGCTGAATTTTGAAAGCCATCTGGTGGGCCGGGACCAGGAGATGGAGGCGTTGCGCGCAGCCGTAGATGACCTGAGCCAGGCAAAAGGTGGCACGGTTCTGCTTGGCGGGGAAGCCGGCATTGGCAAGACCCGGTTGGCAACTGAAACCCTGGCTTACGCACGAAAACAGGGTTCACTGGTATTGCGGGGTGCGTGTCTTTTTATTGAAGCACCGGAACCCTATTTGCCTTTTCTGGAAGCGCTGGGCCAGGGATTGGCATCCACGCAGGGAGGTGGACGCGAAGATCTGCTGAAGTTTATTCGGGAAGAAGCACCCGAACTGGAAGAACTGGTTTCGCATGTAATGACCGTTTTGCAAACCCGGCGTACACCCGGTATGGCCCACCTGGATGAGACGGTTGCCACATCTAAAGAACGGCTTTTTGAGGCCATTACCCGCCTGCTTTTACATCTGTCTGGCGAAGCACCCGTGACCCTGTTTCTGGATGACCTGCAATGGGCAGACAGTGGCACGCTGCAGTTGCTGTATTATATTGCACGGAACGCAGTAAGCCGTCGGTTGCTGATTGTGGGCACGTACCGAACAGAAGACCTGATGTCCGAAGGAGACGAGCGGGCGCATCCTCTATCGGATACGATTCAGCAGATGAGCCGGGAGGACCTCTTTCGGGATCTGCGGATTGGTGGGTTGGCACCAGGTGCTGTGGGCCAGATGCTGCGCGGTATCTTCCGGCGCGGGACATTTTCTGCTGCGTTTCGAGATTCGCTTTACCGGGAAACAGGTGGTAATCCATTTTTTGTGATCGAAGTACTCAAGCTTTTGCGGGATGAAGGTGTGGTGTTCCAGCGGCGGGGCATTTGGCGAGAACGCCGGGAGATTACAGGCGGAGATATTCCCAGGCGTGTGTACGATGTTGTTGTGCGCCGCCTGGAACGGTTGGCGCATGACGAACGAGAGTTGTTGCAAATTGCTGCTGTGGTGGGAGAGCGATTCTCTTCCGGTGCGCTGGGAGAAATTTTTGAGCAGAAACGTGTGCGGGTTTTACGCAGTCTGCACCGGGCCGCACGCGTGCATCACCTGTTGCAGGCAGAAGAGGAGTTCTATTCTTTTGTGCATCCGAAGATTCGTGAGGTGCTATACGCTGAGGTCAGCCCGGAGTTGCGGCGCGAGTATCACCTGGCCTATGCCGAGTATTTGGAAGCCAACTCTTCTGGAGAACAGAAACGGTCTTCGGGCGAACTGGCACGTCATTTCCACTTTGCAGGTGCCCACGCTCGAGCCCTTCCGTATTTGATTCAGGCCGGGGATCGTGCCCAGCGCGTGTTTGCATACCGGGAAGCGCGAGATTTCTACCGGTGGGGGGTAGCGTCTTTGCCGGAAGAAGACGTGCTTGCGCCCGGGTTGCTGCAAAAACTGGGCAATATGTACGATCGGTTGGGCGAGGTAAAAACGGCAATGGAGCAGTTTTCGCGCGCTCTGGTGCTTGCAGATAAACAGGCCGATTTAACGCTGGTGGCCGAGTTGCGTCGGGGCATTGGCCGAATTCATCTGCGCTCGGGAGAATATGACCAGGCCGCCGAGCAGTACAGACGCTGTGTGAAAGGCTGCTGCACCACCAGCCACCGGGAGGCCATGTGCGATGTGCTCATCCAGATGGGCAACCTGCACCTGGACAAGGGCGAGTGGCCGCAAGTAAAGTCCTGTTATGCACGTGCGCTAAAAATTGCCCGGCATACAGGGCAGGAGCGGCAGATTGCAATGATTTATATGAATTCGGGGATTGTGGCCAGTATCCAGGGAGACCTGGACAGGGCACTGCGTTTGTACGAAAGAGGCAGAGAACGGTACGAGAAAACCGGATATTTGCCTGGGGTAAATCAGATCTTATTGAATATGGGCTGGTCGTACGGGCAGCGAGAGTTGTGGGAAAAAGCACGAGATGCATACCAGGAGGCGCTGGCTATTGCCCGGAAGACACAGAATATTTATATTGAGGCCAAATGTTATCTCAATCTGGCGGAAGTGTACCTGGAAACGCGTGATCTAAAAGCGTGTAAACGCGCAAGCGTAAAGGCGTTGGAGATTTTCAAGAAATCGAACCGCCAGGTGAATATTGCAGACGTGTTTCGGACGCTGGGCCAGGTTGCAGCTGTGGAGCGGAAGTGGGAAGAAGCACAGTCTTATTTTGAGCGCAGTATTGAAAGTCTGCGATCTCTGGGACATGTGTTGGGAGAGGGCAAGTCGTATCTGGAATACGCCCGGATGCTCAAGTTGCAAGGTGACCAGGCTCGTGCGCTGGAACAACTGGATCTGGCGGTGGTGAGGTTCACGCAGATTGGCGCACAGGATGACCTGGCGACAGCCGAAACGCTTCGAGGAGAAATTGAATCGTTACAATATCTCGCACAACCCTGAATCTCGTCAGGCTCTTTAATCCTTGACCCATCTTGAAAAGACGGATACATTAGATTTGTTATTAATTTATGAAATCTGTGCCGAACTTCAGGCGTTTTTCAGACGGTGAGTACAAACTATGTCCGAGCAGGCAGGCCCGCAGGCCGAAGTTCTGGTGCTGCAGCAGGAGCGCGACAGTCTTCTTGCAGAATTGCAGAAGGCCTATTTGGAGATGGAGGAGCACCTTCTGTCTTCCGGGCGGGAGCAGAAAATTGCCTACCAGGTATTGCGGGACCGGAATGAAGAATTGCAGGAACGGCTGGACGAGCTTGAAAAGGCTCACCAGGATTTGAAAGAAGCCCAGCGGATGCTGATCCGTTCCGAGCGGTTGGCGGCCATGGGCGAAATGGCGGCCGCAATTGTGCATGAGATCAAGAATCCGCTGGCTGTGATTATTGGGCGGGCAAGCTGGCTTTTGAGCGATGATCAGGCACCCGCTCAACGTAGTCTGGAGTTTATTTTAAAGGCCGGGCAGCACCTCAAGAGCCTGGTGGAGGACGTGCTGAACTTTGCCCGCCACCACCGGGGAAAGGCTCAGAACCTGGACCTGAACGAGGTGATTTCCGAGTTGAAGGCGTTTCTGACGCCGGTTACCCGGATGGCGCGGTTGGAACTTGAACTTGCTCCGGACCTGCCCTGGGTTCTGTGTGATCCTGGGCAAGTTGAACAGGTGCTGACGAACCTGGTGCTGAATGCGCTGGACGCCACAGAAAAGAAGGGGCATATTCGTCTGATTTCGTCAAGAGGATCTATTCAGAAGTCTTTGGATGCAGAGACAGAGGCAAAATGCCCTTACGTTCTGGCATCTGAGATGGCAGAAGAAGTGTTAGCCGCGGATTTTGCTTGTCTGGAAGTTCGGGACAACGGGCCGGGCATTCCGGAAGAAACCCTGTCGCATATTTTTGAAGCGTTTTATACCACAAAAGGTGAATCTGAAGGAACGGGCCTGGGCCTGTCTATTGCACGGACCATTGTTGGAGAATGGGGTGGCAATATTCTGGTTGCGTCCAGGGCAGGGGAGGGAACGAGCTTCCGGGTGTATTTGCCTGTTGATCGTGAAGAACGCGCAGCAGGTTCGGAAGACGCGGGTTGATTTAAAAAGGGGAAACCATGCCGACCTGTGCCCACTGTGGGATGGAATACGAAAACGAAAGCCGGTATTGTTCGCGCTGTGGAAGACAAGTGTCTGTACGTGGCGCTATGGAAGATTTGGCCACGGAGAAGGCTCTGGATATTACCGATGTGCGCTACAAGCTGGGGATGGTCTTTTTTAAACAGCGTCTTTACAAGCGAGCCATTGAAGTCTGGCAAAAGATTTTAGATGAGCACCCCGGAGACGGAGATCTGGAGCGCCTGATCCAGGACGCCCGGGACCGTCAGAAGACCTCTGGAGGAAGTCCATGATTTCTTGTTTGCACTGCGGACGTGACAACCGGGACGATGGTCTGTTTTGTGCAAGGTGCGGTTGTAGTCTGGGTGGGGCGAAACGCCCGGTGGCGCGTTTGGTCTGGATGGATGAAACAACTGGAAAAGAGAAGGTGTACCTGGTTTCGGAAGCAGACCGGTTTGCTGGACGGGACCCTTTGACGGATATTGTGATTGGCGATGAACAGGCTTCGGCCAAGCATGTTAAGATTTCGTACCGGGAGGCCGCATTTCACGTGGCAGACCTGGGCAGTCGGAACGGCACGTTTGTCAATGGAGAACGAGTTACAGATACACGCCGGTTAGAAGATGAAGACCTGATCAAGATTGGCCAGACGATGTTCAAGTTTTCTACAGAATAGAGAAAGCAGATAGAATGTTGCCGGTGAACCGGGTGCATAAGCACCCGGTTTTTTTTGGTTCGCATCTGAATGTGTGTTTTCGAACACCTGGCTCAGGAAATTGTGCGTGGATGTTGTTGAAATAAATAGATGAAAATGAGTGTAAATAATTGTAAATGAATATCTTGTTGATCTATTGGAAAGTGCGAAGACCGGGAGATCTGCTTCCTCGTGCCCTGTGTGTTATTTCGCACAGGATGTGCGAGCAGGATTCCTTCGTGAATGAACAAAGATATATCGTATTATAAAACAATAATTTATATGGAATATTGGATTGCGTGAATTTTCAAGATCAGAGAAAATGGACCAGCGGAATGCCTGTTCGCACATGCGGTGTGTGATTTCCCACATCGCGTGGTGGATTTAAGGGATGGTTTCGGTATAGACAAACGTGATCCTTGAATCCTATTATGTATATAAGAATAATAAAAATAAATATTTATTTTATTCGGGTTGGAAAAATTTAGAGTATCCAGGAACTGGCATCTGGTTTGCGTATTAGATATGACGTATTTACAGAATTGTGTTTGATCGTTCGCTGCGGGGTATTGTGTCGGGCACTGAAGCAAACGGATGGAGCGGAAATTCCGCACCGATTGCACAACTCTAAAGCGAGCGTATTCAGGAAGGAGTTACACCATGTTTCGGCGATTTCAAACGAGATTTTTACAGACGACCCTGGCTGTTGTGGCTGTTGTGGGGCTGGCTGTGTTGAGTGGCTGTGGAGACGTGAACCATTCCCCAATGGAGTCCGCACAACCCACGGTTTCGGATGGGGTGCAGAATACGGATGGAGGCCTCCGGCTTTCATTTACGCCTTCGGGTGTGCATCTGTTCCAGGCCGCAGGTAAGATTCCGGCCGGTGCAACGAGTTCTCTGGGAACATCCGGTGTGATTCCTGCACTTACCGGTGGGAATTTGACGGTCAATTTCTCGCATACCGATTCGCTGGTTGGAATTCGAGTGGTGAGTAGCAGTTTCACGGTGTTGCCGAATGCGATGGATGCAGATACGCTGATTACGATGACGGCGTATTCGGGCACACTGTTAGAGCACGTATATGTGGATTTTGGTCCCAACGGTCTGCGGTTTACCCCGTCGTCTGTGCTGGTGGTGACGCTGGAAGGCGATTTCACCGGGATCAATACGGGAACGATGATTGCCTATCACCACTATGCGGATGGCACGGTAGAGCTGACAACTCTGACGGTTAGTATTGTTGGCGACCATTTGATTATGGAAATTGGAGTTCCCGGTTTTTCGGGTTATAGTCCGGGTGGGGGTGGAGACGATCCACCGGAAGGCAGTGGACCGTAAGGTACCAACGGGCCGCAACCGGATCACTCCCCTGGTTTTTTGCAGATTGTTCCGGCTGGTCCATCCGTCTCCCCATTCTTGCTCGCTTTCTTATAACCTGATATGATACCGGGTAAAGCATGTCCAAATTGGACAAAGATATTGATGTTCTGATCCAAAGCCTGAGCGATGTTCGCAAAGCCAGCGAGCTTGAAGAGCTGTTGCAGGAAACGCTTGCCGACTCGCGGCCGACTGATGAGAAGTTCGGGCAAATTGAGAAAGTGCTGGAAGCGTTCAGAAGCTACGGGCTGTTTGGTCAGGACCTTGTACGCGATTTGCACCTGCTGGTAACGGCAGGGCGGACGTACGAGCGTTTTCTCAGTCTCGATAAAGCGTACGAGACCTATGAGGAAGCGCTGGCGTTGGCAGAACGTCTGGAGGATGCACAAAATCGGGCGCTTTTGCTGGGGCGTATGGGCCGTGTGCTGACGCGGTGGGGGCGATGGGAAGAGGCCCTGAGTTTTCTGAACCGGAGTCTCGAGGTGTGCCGAGAATTGGGCGACCTCCAGGGACAGGCGCATGCTGCGGTAAACCGGGGGCTGGTGTTTTACGAGCAGGGGCAGTACGAAGCAGCAGAAACAGCCTATGAAGAGGCGCTGGCGCTGGCCGATCAGGCTGGAGATTCGAAGACAGCGGTGAATACAGCCAATAATCTGGGGATCCTGGCGTCCATTCGGGGTGATTTTGACGCTGCGCTGTCCCGGTTTCAGACATGTCTTGTCCGGTCGCAGGAAACGCGACATAGCCATGCGCTTGCTCGGGCATATCACAATATGGGTATTACCCATTCCCACCGCCGGGAGTGGAATGCGGCGATGGATTGTTATGAACGCGCTTTCGAGATTGCCCGGAAGAATGAACAGTTGGACGTGATGGCCAATATTTATATGAGCCGTGCGGAACTATTGCTGGAACTGGGCGACGGTTCGATTGCGGCACGGTGTTGTGCGCTGGCACTGGATATCCACCGGCAGGTGGGCAATCACCTGGGAGAAGCGGAGACATACCGCTTGCTTGGGCGTTTGTTTACGGCGCGGCGTCAGTGGCGTACCGCTGAGAATCTGTTACAGGACAGTCTGCGTTTAAGCGAAGAATACAACAGCCCACTGGGTGCCGCAGAGACCCGGCGAGATCTGGGGCGAATGATGGCCGCCCGGGGTAGAACTACAGATGCCCAGGTAGCTTTTGGTGCTGCTCTGGAAGGTT
>JAQCGA010000144.1 GCA_027619145.1 bacterium
ATGCTACCAGCAAATTTCCAATTTCTGCAAGATGCTCAAGACAAATTCCACGCTGGGCTTCTTCCTCCGTCTGCCGGGAATGCACGGCCATCGCACGTGCATAATTCATAAAAGGCTGCTGAAAAAGACGGGTATGCTTTTGCGGCAGCCCCTCAAATTGTTGTGCGGCCTGTCGAAAGCGCGCCCTGGCCAGATCGAACTCCTGACGGTGCAGGGCACTGTACGCCATAGCCACAGTATTAAATCCCTCGGCCAGGCCCGCCAGCACCTCTTTCGCCTCGTCGATCGGCATCTGCAAAACCTCGTCTGCCGCAGCGCTACTGTCCTCTGGCATGCCCCAAACCAGTTCCTCACTCAAGACCTCGCCAGACAACAGACGTCGGGCAATTTCCCCGGACGCTGAGACCTCCCAGGTCTCAGCAGCCACAAGAGGGGTTGCTTCGTGCAAAAGGCCGGGCAGGTTGAGCCGGGGCAGTGCCAGGGGAATATCCCGATATAAAAGCCGCATTCCGTCCGCTCGCCATGCCAGCGCAGCCGGGCGACCCGGGAAAATGCCCAAACGCCGCACGTCTCCATCTCGCCCTTTCACCCAGAGTTCGGTCAAAGCGGCGTTGCCCAATTTGTGGCATATGGTCCAGGCCGTTTGCCCTTCGGTTGAGCGGGCAGCCGGCCCGATATCGAATGCAGCCGCACCATCCCATAGCCCCAGCAAGCAAAACACTGCCGCGGCCTCCACGAGGCGTTGGGTTACACATCCCATACCCCATCTGCGAGAACGGGCATTCGAAAACGTGCGAAAAATAGATCTCATACGTCCAGCAAACCTTCCTCTCCCGGCTCGAGATTGAAAAGGTCGACGACTCCCTCAAACACTGATTCAAAACAACCAACATGCAATACGTAAGATAACCTCAATGCTCAATTTCTTCCATATGCATTCTTGCGAGGTCTGCAACCTGTACATCTCCACGCCAGAGATCCAGAAATTGGCGAAATGCTCGAAGTGCCTGCTCGGTCTGCCCCAGTGCCCGGTACACCTTTCCCAAATTAAAATAGGCTTTGGCAAGGCCACGATCCAGGTACACAGCCTGGTCGTAAGCAGAAGCGGCATCTTCCATCTGGCCTGCATTTTCCCAGGCCACACCCATATTGAACCAGATCTCCGAATCTTCAGGGCGTAACTCAGCCGCCCGCTCAAAAGCTTCTCCCGCCACCACCATCTGCCCAGACCTCAAGGCCGTAACCCCCATATTGATCCAGGCTTCCGTAAAACTGGGCTGCAAACCCACCGCGCTCCGGTATGCATCCATAGCCTGCTTGTAGGCACCTTGCACCCCATAGGCATTGCCCAGGTTATTATAAGTCATCGCCTCTTCTCGAATGGCCAGCGCTGCCCGAAATTCTACAATCGCCTGCTCCAGATAACCACGCTCGGCAAGCACATCACCCATAGCATGGTGCATCTTAGCGCTGTTCGGATACGCTTCCACCGCACTGCGAAAAAGCGACAAATCGTCTTTCCAGTCCTGGTTGCGGGCTACTGTGCGCCCTGCATAGGCAAGCAACCCTGCCGCCACACACACAATGACTACCACTTTCTGTCGTCTGTACAGCCAGGCTACCCCCATCCCTCCAAGAGCAAATATACCCAGAGACGGTACATAAAGAAACCGCTCCTGAAACATGGCATTCAACAACAAGATCGCCTGAGAAACCGCAGCGTAGGGCACCAGGAACATAGCGCCAGAAAAAAAGATCCGACGCCGCCGAGAAAAAGCCCAGAACCAGCCCCCAAGAGCAACAATTCCCAGGAGAAGCCCCCCGAGCACTTCGGGCTCCAGCACGGACGAAGCCACGGGAATAGCGTTATAAGAATAATCCACAGAAAGGCGCACGGGCACAACCAGCATTGCGCTATAGTACCAGAACAGTTTCGCCGCAGTCAGAAGGCGCACCCACAAAGACGCATCCAGAAGCGGGTTCACCAGCACCGACATACTCCCCGGAGAAAAACCCAGCCCTGCAGCCAGATATCGTACCGCCAGACAAACCCCGAATACGACTCCAAATCCAACCCACCGAGGGATAGACCGGAGGAACACTTGAACCACTCCACGCCATCCCACGCCATCCCGTAATCCAAAAGCCAGGTCATAAAACACCACCAGGCCCCCCAGCGTTAAAGCACTTTCTTTAGAAAGAAGCCCCAGGAAAAAAATCCCCAGTGACAGCCCGTAGGAAATCCAACGTCCACTTCGCTGGGAGTGAATATAGAAAATCAGTGCACCAAACAAGAAAAGAGCGGCCAGTAAGTCGGACCGCCCAAACGTTACCCCCGCAACCACTTCAGCGTGAACCGGGTGCACAGCAAAAAGCACCCCGGCAATTCCCGCAGCTACAGTTTCCAACCCAATACGCCGGCAAACTTCAAACGCAAGCAGGCTGTTCAAAATGTGCAACACCACATTTGTCAGATGGTACCGAAACGGCGCTACTCCCCCCCATCCATCAAGAACCAGAGAAAGTACCGTAAGCGGGCGATAGTGTCCGGTTTCGTTCCCAGGGTAACCCGCCCAGTAGTGCGTAGTAAAAATGCGCCAGAATTCCTGCTGACGCACCAGCCAACTCCGCTCAATTAAAAAATGGTCATCATAAACCAGGCCATTTCCCAAAGCATTTAGATAGACCACAAAAGCAGACAACCCAACAACGCCCAACCATATCTTAAGTTCTACTTGCCCTTGCCGCAAACGCGCCTCCCCCCCGGGATGTCTTTTTCTTTTTCGAACAGGTGGGCGTTTGGCCATGCGCGTCTGTCTCGTCAGGCGTTTTGAGTTCTGAAGATTCAACAAAAGGGTAGATTTAAAATAACGGGCGATTGCTCGGACATATAGCCCCGGCAATCGCCCGTTAAACAGCTTTTACTCAACCCATCTTGAAAAGACGAGTCAACCCTTAGAAAGTGCCACCCACGGAAACACGGAGGGGAGCCTCGAACAGCTTTACGCCGTCCACTTTCTGCAGGAGAGAATACGCTACGTCGGCCGTAATGGTGCGGCCGGCGATAGACTGCTTGAAGCCTACACCCAGAGCAATGGACTCCAGGTCATAGTTCCACTTCCAGCCTGCACGCAAGGCCACGGCATTCTGCAGCCACAGCTCTGCGCCAAAGTGCCAGCGCTGCTCGAAGTCCACAGCGAACACACTCTCGGCCGACAGGGTCAGGTAAGAAGGATCGCCCTTCTCTCCATAGACTTCTGCCGCAATACCCATGTTATAGAACAGGGGCATCAGGTAAGAACGGTCACCCGTCTTCTGGTCTGGGCCAAAGTTCTTAAACGCCATCGCAATGCGCAAGGAGCGGAACCCGGTATAGAAGTAGCTTCCCACGTCAATGGTAAAGCCGTTTGTCTTCTCCGTGAAGAGCACTTCCTGCACATAGTTGAACTTGGCGCTGAACGAGAACTTGTCTGTAAACTTGATGGCATACAGCACACCCACTGCCAGCTGGTTCACATCCACATTCTGGCCGGTTCCATTGGGCTGGTAAATGGTGGTCTCAGGCGAACCCTTGGGCTGGTAGGCTGCTACCGACAACCCCAGGACTTCACCCCGAGAAGAACGCGTATTCCACGCCGCGGCCACCGAGTAAATATTCGTCTCGTTGAACCAGCGGGTATAGTTACCCTGATAGGCCACGCGCTCTACATGTACCAGTCCGGCACCGTTCCAGAAAATCGCGTTGATATCATCGGCTACCGCTGTAAAAGCGTCGCCCATACCTACCGCACGCGCACCCTGCCCAATCTTCAGGAACTGGAAACCGGAGATATTGACCTTCTTCACTCCGTATTCGCCAGTCACACCGCCCCACTTGACGGCCATTGCAGGAGCCGCCGCCAGCAGCAGGACCAGGACCGACGCAATCATCAAGAAACTTCGTTTCACGGTCTTCCTCCTTATATTTCCGGCTCGGTCGAGCCTGCTACTTAATCAGCACAAAGCTCCCGCGCTGGGTCCTGTTGCCCTGGCCGGTCTCGTTGACCACCACGAAGTAATACAGACCCGTCTGCACTTCACCCGCAATATTAAAGGCGATCTGACGAAATTCGTCTTCACCCTTATTGGGGTCATCGTGCTCAATGGTCTGGACGCGGTCGCCTGAGGCGGAATAAATGTGGATCCGGCACTTGGCCGGAAGCCCCACAAACCGAATGTTGCGGGAGTTGGGATACGTATGGATCCCGTCCACAAAATACGGGTTCGGCACCACCAGCACCTGCTTGGACAACGCGTTGGTCTCGGAGGTTACCGGCTGGAACGCTTTGCGCTCGTCGCCGTCATAGGTACGCGCTGTCGCCGGAGCCCATCCACTCTCATACCCCCGGCGCACGTTCGACTTCACGCGGCCTACCGGGATGTCATCTACGGTCATCCCGCCAGCAAAGGTGATGTTGTTCACCCCCTTGGCATACGGACGCACCGAGTAGAAGTAGGAGAAGCCCGCTGCAGAATCCAGGTCTTCATACTCATACACATTGTTTGCAAATGCCCACTTACCCGTTACGGTCTCGCCATTGGACCCTGTACCTACAACATCTTTCAGCTCCCAGGGACCCCAGTTGAACCAGGTCGAGCGATACACCCTGTATCCCAGGATGTCCGACTCACCCGAATACGGGTTGATGGCCGAAGCCGACTTGTTATCCCAGCGAATCAACTGCCGGGCATCGCCGGAAGACGCCAGGTTGCTGGCCGAGATGTATGCCTCGGTCGGCGAAGCCGGCACCTGATAGTTGTTGTCATACGTCCAGTGTGCCAACTGCAGGTTTTCCAGTGCAGCCTGCGGCCCCAGCGTCTTGATCTCTCCAATTTTCGCCTCTGGTGTCGCATTGGAACGATCCCACAGCAACATACCCGCATCCTGCTGGTTGGCCGGAATGGGTTTCATCTGCGAAGGATGTCCTGCACCCCAGGCCAGCACAATCTTGGCACTTTCGCCCGGAGCCAGCGTATACGGCCCATACGACGTCAGTTCCAGGAAATAGGCCCGCTCTTCAGGGTTGACTTCGTTGGCATTGTCCTGAAAGCCCGTTTCCTGCATTACAGCAGCCAAATCCGCCTCGACGGTTGTCGTCGGGGTCGGATCATCAAAATCCGTCGGCGTGTGGGCGTGCCACCACTTAAACGAGATCGGCTGATCCGTGCTGGCAGGCTGCACAAACTTGCCACGATCCCAGTCGTTGAACGAGAATGCCCCGGCAGCATCTGCAAAGGCAATCGGTGCAAAGAAATACGTGCTGGGTGCACGGGGCTGACCTTCGGTCTGCAAAATATCGTAGTTGGAAGGAATCAGCGCCTTGTAGAACGGATCGCCCGTATCGTCCCAGCTCGTAACCGGGTTGTCCCCGTCACGACGCAA
Organism: bacterium; assembly: GCA_027619145.1. The sequence continues at coordinate 5,423 of JAQCGA010000144.1, forward strand.
CACAGCCTTCATGCCTGGCCAGCCCGCAAAAGCCGCAGGAAGACCACCCGATTCCGAGAACCACAGCATATCATCGTTCCCGGCGTAATCGAGATCTTCGTAAAAGTCCCAACCAAATCCTTCCAGCATCCCCATGGCCGTCATCGCCGCCGAGTTCTTGAAGGAGATATACAGGTTGTTAATGGTCCCGGGGGTATCGGTTACACCGTCCCCGTCAAAATCACCAGTATTGGTAAACGTCAGGTCCACAATATAGAAATCATCAAAGTCCGGGTTACTCCAGTCATACACGCGCCGGGTAACCTGGATCCCGTTCTTGATATCTACCCAGCGGGCAATGATGGTCTCTTCCGGCTTGGTCACATCGACCAGGTTGTGGCCACCCAGCGTGTAGTTGGCAATCTGCGTGGGGCGTGTCTGCCCCGGCGAAAGTTTGCCATCTGTCGTCAGGTTACCATACAGGCTTCCATCGTCCAGAGGAGCCACACCCGGCCAGTAGTTGGACAGAGAAGAATTCGCACCTGCATCGGCAGGCGACACAGAAGGTACCTGGTTCGTCAGAATCTTCAGCGGATTCTGTACACCCCACGACTCCTCCGGCTGCCCTTTCGGATCATACGGGAGAGGCACCAGATACTGGCCCTGCCACGGGGTTCCTCGCGGACCGGTCACACTCACCGAGCCCTTATCTGCGTTCAAAAGCCAGATCCCTTCGCCACCCGAGATCTTGTAATCATTCGAGTTCTGCGACTTCTGGTTCGACGTAAACTGGCTCAACACCGCCCCAAAATATCCCGGGCCGGTTCCGTTCCACGGATAGGAGTTACGGCGTGCGCCGCGACCCCACTCCTGGTTGCCACCCGACATGCCCAGGTTCGACCAGGAGTTCACAATCAAAGCCCGCAAATTCGATGTTATTGGCATCGAATCAGGGACATACTGCGCCTGCGCAGGTGTTACCCAGACCGCACCAACAGCCAGGGCTACACCCACCGCAGTAACAGCAAGTCCTTTCAAAACTTTACCGGTTCGATTCATAATAGTACCCACCTCCGTAGCAAAACACTCACAGCTATGGAATATTTGCGGAAGGACGGATCACTCCGTCCTTCCGCTTCCAACAGTTCTTACCAGTTCAGCCGCAGGCCAAAGTGAACCAGCCGCGGGGTATGCGCATAACTCCGGTCTCGGGAATCACCATACTGCAAATAATCGGCGTTATCCGGTTCCGGTCCATCCAACCCAATGTAGTTATACAGGTTGCTATTGGTTGGGCTGGAACGATCTTTCTGATTGAACAGGTTGCGGATATCCGCAAACAACGTGGGTTGCAACCGGCCTGCCACATTGAAAGTCTTCTCAACGGCCAGGTCCGTGCGCGAGTCCATTGCCCGCTCCTGATAGAACGCGTTGCCTCCGCTCGGCGGAGAGTAGTTGAAGATGGTACCTGTTTCAATACGCGTGGTCATGTTAATACGCATATTCTTGAACAGGTTACTCACCAGCGCGTGCCCGAACTGGAAATCATCCGGGAACGAGGCCAGCAGAGAAGCAGAACCAAAGTTGCGCCGGTCCCCGGACTTGGGTCTGGCAAACAACGTGGTATAGCTACCCGTGAGGATCTGCACACCCTGGTCGCCCAGCGCAGAGTCTACCGGACGCAGGCCGTCCCATACGCCTGTTCCCAGCACACCACCCGGCACACCGCCGTTCGGGGCACCTCTCACACTGTTCTGACCCTGCGTGGCATACTGCACCAGGTCTGCACCCGTCAACGGCTTCGGGATCTCCCGGCCATCGGCACCGGGGGTGAACTCCACCCAGAAGCCCGGCACATTCACACCACCGTCCGTGTAGGCCGTGGTTCCAGCCAACCGTACGGTCGTAGCCGAGTCCAAATACACGTTACGGATCACGTTGCCCAGTTTACCCGTGGTGATCTGCGACCACTGGTAGTTGTACGATACGTTAAACGAGAAGTTATGCGAGAACGCTTTCCGTACGGACAATTCCATACCACGCGTATCTCCGTGAGCGCCGTTGTCCAGCGTACGGGAATACCGAATGCGGCTGTCCGTCGGACCCTGCCACGTCTCGTTCGGATACTGGGTAAAGTGGTCTACTTCGCTCTTGTAATACGCCGTCAGAGCACCGGTATAGTCGCTGACAAAGTTCCAGTCTGCTCCCACCTCAAATGCGGTGGTCTTGGCAGGCTGGAGCAACGCCAGACCGTTCTGGCCGGAATACGTGGTGAACATACTGTTATACCGCTCGGTCTCATCAATCCGGCTGTTGCCGTTGATGTCCCGGTCGCTGGCTTCAGACTCCGTCCAGTAGTCTTCACCAAAATAATACCACAGGTCCGCCCACTGCAGGAACACACCCGTGGAGAAGCGCATCTGCGACCGCTCCGTAATCGGGTGGCTGATGCCTACGCGCGGGCTGAACTTCACGTGCCACGGTGCATCCGTTGTCCATCCGGAACCATCCTGGTACGCCCAGTCACGTGCCCGGGTATAATACCGGAACATCGGGGCACCACGGTAGGAACCAAACGTAAGCTGCTTCGTGTTCGGGTTGAACGAATCCATCCGCAGACCCAGGTTCACAATCATTCCCTGGAACTCCATCTTGTCCTGGATGTAGGCGTTCAGGAAGAACGGCTTGACCGGATCGCCAATCTGACCTTCATTGGCAATCAACAACAGGCCTTTTGCACCTGGGCTGGAGTCAAACCGGTGGATCATATCGATCTTACTGGTAATGAATTCCACACCCGTCTTGACGAAGTTGCCCTTGGTCACCTGGCTCGACAGGTCTACCTTGAGGCCCAACCGCTGCCGCTCGGACAATCCCCAGCGGGCAGCCTGGCGGCCAATATTAAACCACGCGTCCTTGTCCTGGAAGTTGGCCAGGGTGGTGTCGTGCGAGCCTGCGGCCGTATCCTGCTTCGACACACTCCGCGAGAGACGCACTTCATAAAATGTGCGCGGAGACAGCGTG
>JAQCGA010000145.1 GCA_027619145.1 bacterium
AGCGGATAAATAGTACGCCGCCCAGAAACATCAGCGCAACCAGTGCCACCATCCTGAAAATCACCCTCATGATCTTCTCCCTGCAGAAAAATTAGAAACCGAATTCCGTCCATACATCCTGCTACCTCTGTACCACTGCCTCCAGCCGATCCAGAATCCCCGGAAACACCCCTTCGACATCTCCAGGATTACGTACTACCGTCTCGCCCTCTGCAACCAGCCCCGCCAGAACAAATGCCAGCCCCACCCGTGCGTCTCCACCTGCATCCACCTCTGCGCCTTGAAGCCTCCCACCTTTTACCACCAGCCCGTCTGGCATCTCCCCTACCTGGATCTGCATGTTCCGTAAATTCTCCACCACCCGTGCAATACAGTCCTTCTCGCCTTCTCGCAGGGCCTGGGCATCTCGAATAATCGTCTCTCCTGGCGTGCAGGCTCCCGCCACAGCAAACAGCGGCAACACATCTCGGAACAACGCAGAATAAGACCCGGCCACTTTCACCGGCCTTAGTTCGCCCGACTTTACCGTCACCGTTCGACTCGCAAACCGCGACTTCGTCCGGGTCTTCTCCATCTTGAAAGATACATTCATCCGCCGCAACAGATCCATCATCCGCCGGGTCTTCCAATCCACACCCACGCCTTCTAAAACCAGTTCAGATCGCTTCAGCAAAGCCGCCGCCAAAATCAAAAACAGCGCCGCATCTGCATCTCCGGGCAATTCATGACAAGCGACCTGCACGGCCACAGGACCATTCACACCATAGCGATATCCATCTTCACCCTCCACCCGACCCTTATCCAGAAACACGCCTGCAGCCTTGAACAAAACCTCCAGATCATCATCTCCAGATGTATTCTGTAGCAATTCCACTACGCCTTCTACCCCCAGCCCAGCCATCAACACCGCACACTTCACCGCAGCATCTGGATCCCCTGCACGAAACACACCCGGCTTCAATACGCCCCCCTCTATCACCACAGGAAACACGCCTTCGGAAGAAAGCGACACCTGTGCACCCAGCTCCTGCAACGCCGCCACAACCGGTTTCACTCTCTCGGCCAAACAGGCTTCGCCCACCAGCGATCCTGAAAGCGACGCTCCTGCCAGCAATCCCGCCAGACACCCCAGCAACACAGCCGAATCCCCAACTTCCAGCACAGCCTCCGGCGCCTGCAACAAGCCGCCGGTCACCGCTACCGTCTCCTCCTCCCATGCACAAGAAATCCCCAATTGCGACATCGCATTCACCATGCGAACCACATCGGGTCGCCGCGAACACCGCACAATCTCAGACTGCCCCTCTGCACGGGCCGCCACCCCCAGCGCCATCACCGAAATCTCCGGATCTCCCGGCACATCACATGTCCCCACAAGCCCCTTCGCCGGCAAAACCGTCTTCTCCTCACCAACCATTTCCACCGCCTCTACCATATCTTACCTGTCGCCCTCAACCAATTGCCAATTGATAATTGCCAATTGATAATTGTCAATGTTTCCAACCCCAAACGCTCCCTCACCGCATCCGAACCCGGTACCCCGCATCCGAAAGCAATCCTACCGCCCGCTGCGCCACTTCCTTCCCGTCGAACCCCATCCGAATGGTCCCTCCTTCCCCTTCACGCACCTTCAACACCTCAATATCGTCAATATTGATCCCCGCATCCGAAAGCACATTGGCCACACCTGCAATCACACCCGGCTGGTCTTCCACCACCAGAAGAATCTCGTATAGCGGGTGCAAGAACCCTTTGGAATCTTTTGGAATTCTTCCGCGCACGTCGTTGGCATATTCAAACGCCGCTTCCAGCCGGTCATTGTCCACCGCCGCGCGCACCTCTGCAAGCGCCTCCATATATCGGTCAATCATCTCTCGAATCGGACCGGCATTCGTCCGGCAAATGTCCCGCCACATCTCGTAGGGACTGGACGCAATTCTTGTCAGATCCCGGAATCCGCCCGCAGCCATCTGCAGAGGCAATCCATCCGCCTCATTCAACTGCCCCACCATGCCTACCAGGGTTGTGGCCATCATCTGGGGCAAATGACTCACCGAGGCCGCCACCCGGTCGTGTGTATCCGGGTCCAACTGCATCGGCCGCGCGCCCAATGCACGCACCAGCGCCACAAAACGACTGCAAATTTCCTCGGGCACCTCCGGTGCAGGCGTTACAACGTAGATCGCGTTCTGAAACAAAAATGGATCTGCGGCACTCACCCCACTGTGCTCCGAACCCGCCATGGGATGCCCACCAATAAAATGTACATCCTTCCGCGCAAGCGCTACGGCCCGGGCAACAATCTCTCGCTTGGTGCTACCCACATCGCTTACCACGGCTCCTGGAGGAACCGCTTGGAGTACCCCCGGAAGCAAATCCAGAATCCGAAAAATCGGCGTACACAAAATCACCAGATCCGCTTCCGATACAGCATCTTCCAGCGCATCGTACTCAAACCCGCCATCCACCACACCCAGCGCTTCCGCCTGGGCCAGTGTTTCTTTCCGGCTCACACCCAGAATACGTTTCCCAATGCCCAGGTGTTTTAGCGCCAGGCCCAGAGAACCGCCAATCAGCCCCACACCCACCAGCGCAATCGTTGCCGTTCGAAATGGAAGATCGTTTAACATCTCATCCATCCATCAAAAGCCGACTTATACGACTTCGGCCAGCCGCTTCACAAAAACCTCGGACGCTTCCCACCCCAGGCAGGGGTCCGTAATAGACTTCCCGTACACGCCCCCATCCACTTTCTGAGCACCTTCTTCAAGATAGCTCTCCACCATCAACCCCCGAACCATATCGTTCAGCAGTTCTGAATCCTGCCGGCTCCGCATCACTTCCAACCCAATGCGTGGCTGTGCGTCGAATTGCTTCGCAGAATTGTTGTGATTGGTATCCACCACAATGGCAGGATTCGCCAGATTCCGATCTCGGTACGCTTCTGCTACATGAGCCAGATCTTCGTAATGATAATTCGAAACGCTACGCCCAGAAACATCCAGCCACCCCCGCAACACCGCATGCGTCAATGGGTTCCCGTCCGTGCAAACCTCCCAGCCATTATAAATAAAAACGTGAGGAATCTGAGACGCATAAATTGCATTTAGCATCACCGAAAGATCTCCGGCTGTAGGATTTTTCATCCCTACGGGCACATTCACGCCACTGCACGTCAACCGGTGCTGCTGGTTCTCTACGGATCGGGCGCCCACTGCAATATAGCTCAGCAAATCTTCCACGTAAGGCAAATTGTTCGGGTACAGCATTTCATCTGCCGCCGTCAAGTGCGACTCCCGAATCACCCGAATATGCATCTGCCGTACCGCATAAATTCCCTCGGCAATATTCGGCTCTTTCTGCGGGTCCGGCTGATGGCCCATCCCCTTATACCCTTCGCCCGTCGTGCGCGGCTTGTTCGTATACACACGCGGCACCAGTACCAACTTGTCGCGTACCTCTTCCTGCAACCTGGCCAACCGCCCCACGTATTCACATACTGCATCTTCGTGGTCCGCGGAACATGGCCCAATCACCAGCAAAAACTTATCGCTCTTCCGCTCGAAAATTGCGCGAATCTCTGCATCTCGCTCTGCTTTAATCCGGCGCAAATCCTCCGGCAAAGGCATCTTGTCCAGCACCTCATTCGGCGTTGGAATTTCCTGTATCTGTTTGAAGCCCATTTCCGAATCACGCTCCTTTTTTATTTTTTACTTTCCACCATGATCCTGCTCCAACCGGCGCGCCTCATCAATAATCTGCTGAAAAATTCGCTGCACGGCCTCATGGCTCAACGGCCCCGCATTCAGCTCTCGCAATGCATTCAGCACAGCCATTTCCCGCTCAGGCGCATAAATAGGCTTACCCGCCGCCTCCTTCAGCTTTCCAACTTCCAGTGCGCATTCCGCACGGCGATTCAACAAATCCAGAATCTGCGCATTCAATTCATCAATTTTCTTGCGCCAATCTTCAATATCCATCTTTCACGCCCCCCTCAACGGACGGACCAGCGTCTCTACAAACGCTCCCACGCGGGTCACCAGTTCCGGGTCTCCTGCGGCCTCCTCAATGCGGCGTACAATTGCACTTCCCACCACCACTGCATCCGCATACCCAGCAATCTGCTCCGCATGCTCTGGGCGTGAAACCCCAAATCCTACAGCGATCGGAAGATCCGTTTGCGCACGAATCTTGTCCACCATAGGACCCACCGTATCTGCAACCCGCACCTGCTCTCCTGTTACACCTGTACGAGAAACATAATACACAAAGCCCGTTGTGTGCGAAGCAATCATCCGAATACGCGGTTCCCGGGTTGTAGGCGTCATCAGGAAAATCGTATCCAGACCCCGGGCGTCCATCAATCGTTTGTACTCACCCGCCTCTTCCGGCGGCAAATCCAGCGCCAAAATTCCATCTACCCCCACCTCTGCTGCACGATCTACAAGGCGCTCCAATCCGTATTGGTGTACTGGATTGAAGTACGTAAACAAAACAATAGGGACCTGCGTCTCCGTCCGAAGGTCCGCCACCATGTCCAGAATATGTGAAAGCCGCGTACCCGCTTCCAGTGCCCGCTGTGCTGCAGCCTGGTTGACCGGCCCGTCCGCCAGCGGATCTGAAAACGGCACGCCCAGTTCCACAATATCCACCCCTCTACGCGCCAATTCTGGAACCAGCGCCCGGGTCGTCTCCAGGTTCGGGTCACCCGCAGTAATATAAGCGATGAACCCGGTTTGCCCCTTCTCCTTCAGGGCCGCAAATGCCTTTTCAATTCGCCTCATAGGCTCCAATCGGATAAATGAACAGAAATCCCAGGCGGCCACAGGAGGCCGCCTACTATATCCGGTCGCAATGTCGTTTTTGATTTACCCTTTGCGTCTTTGCGCCTTTGCGTGACACCCGCTTTTATTCCATCCCACCAATAAACTTCGCCGCCTGCTGCACATCCTTGTCACCCCGCCCGGACAGGTTCACAATAATCACCTGTTCCCGGTCCATCTCTGGGGCCACCTTGCACACGTGCGCCACAGCATGCGCACTCTCCAGCGCGGGAATAATCCCCTCCGTACGGCTCAACCGCTGAAATGCCTCCAGCGCCTCATCGTCGGTTGCATACGCGTACTCGATCCGGCCCTGATCCCGCAAATAACAGTGCTCCGGTCCAATGCCCGAATAATCCAGCCCCGCAGACACCGAATGCGTCAACGCAATCTGTCCGTCGTCGTCCTGCAACAAAAAAATCCGCGCCCCGTGCAACACCCCTAAATTTCCACCCTGGAATCGCGCTGCATGTTTTCCCGTCTCTATGCCATATCCACCGGCCTCCACCCCAATCATCCTCACGTCTTCATCGCCCAGAAACGCGTGAAACAACCCCATCGAATTGCTCCCGCCCCCCACGCAGGCAATCATACAATCCGGCAAACGCCCTTCCATCTCCAGAATTTGCTCCCGAGCTTCCACGCCAATCACCCGCTGAAAATCCCGCACAATCGTCGGGTACGGATGCGGCCCCAGCACCGAACCAAAAATATAAAACGTATCCTCCACATTCGTCACCCAGTCCCGGATCGCTTCGTTAATCGCATCTTTCAACGTCCGGCTACCGGATTCCACCCCCGTCACCTTTGCCCCCAGAAGCCGCATCCGGAACACATTCAGCGCCTGCCGCTCCATATCCTCCGTACCCATGTAAATCTCGCACTCCAGCCCAAACATCGCCGCCACCGTGGCCGTGGCCACCCCGTGCTGACCCGCGCCCGTCTCCGCAATAATCCGCTTCTTCCCCATCCGGCGCGCCAGCAGAATTTGCCCCATCGAATTGTTGATCTTGTGTGCGCCCGTATGTGCCAGGTCTTCCCGCTTCAAATAAATCTTCGCACCACCCAAATTTTTGGTGAGCCGCTGCGCAAAATACAACGACGTAGGCCGCCCCACAAAATTCCGCAAATACCGGTCCAGCTCTTCCTGAAACGCCGGGTCCGCCTTCGCCTCCTGGTACGCCACTTCCAGATCTTCCAGCAGCGCCATCAGCGTCTCGGGCACGTAGCGTCCTCCATACGGCCCAAAGTGCCCACCCGCATCGGGCAAACCCTGCGTCACATCTTTTGCATTTGCAGCAGCCATAATCTATTCCTCTGGTCAGAAACTTTAAGAGAAGAATACGCGAAAATCAGCTTGGTGGAAGAACTTTGCTCAATCACTCCGGGTACACCAGAGGACTTCGAGACAGCGACAGCACTCCTATCCTCAACATTCCCAGGCGCAACGAACGACTGTCTCAGGAAACGTTGCAAGGGCAGGGGAAAAGCGAACCATCCTCTCCCACATCCAGCCGTATGCTACTTCTTTCCCGAAGTACGTTCAGAAATATAACTCAATACCGCACGGAAATCCTGTTCCTGAGATGCTTCAACTCTACCCTCGCAATGTCGGTGATGCGGAGAAGTCTGAATATGAGAATGGTGATCATTATTATCCCAACCTATCAACAGTGCGTTATGTTCATCAAGCCAATAATAGCTGTATTTTTTGAGAAGGCCATCGACGTATACCTCTGAAATCCTGAGGGTAGTCCCGTTACCAAAATAGACAACCGCTTTAAACCTTTCCATCTCACGTCTAACACGGTGCTCAACAACTTCATAACCAAGAACACTATCCTGATACAGTTTGAGAGCATCCATGTTTGTCATGTTGATAAAAATCTTTGCAAAGTCGCCAGAACGCGTTCGGCGCGCCGGGTGCTCTCAATCCAGAAATACCAATCGTGATAATCTTCTTGATAGCTTACGCCCTCCAGTTCTAACGAATTAAGCTTTTTTTCAAATTCATCAAACTTCATACCATATTTTTTTTCAAAACGGCGAATGTAATGCATCCCTTCATTCACTTCGTTCGTAACCTGAGTGATTCGTTCTTTCGTAGCAGTTCTCAGCGCTCGTCCCAGCAATAAGTCGCGTTCTCCCTTCGGCAAATCACCGAGCGCATCGGGGACAGTTAATGTGATTTCATTCATAGTCAACCTCTCCTACTACCGTAGCACAGAGAACACGGTACCCGAAACCTTCTGCCCATGAATCGCCTCGCGTATAACTGTACCGCACGCATCCCATTGTATCCTCAATTTTCAACCATTCCACTTCACCAGGTAGTATTTCTGCTTCCCTCGCCGAACCACCAGATATTTTCCACACAGCCCATCTGAAGGTGAAATCATTTTCCCCATCTCCGCACAGCGTTCCCCATTGAGGTAAATGGCTCCATTCTTCACATCTTCCCGCGCCTGCCGCTTCGAAGACACCACTCCGGCGCTTACCAGCAGATCCAGCAACCCGGCTTCCTCCCGGCTCTCCATCGTGAACGAGGGTACATCGCTGAACCCCTCTTCTATTTCCTGTCCGGATAACTCGCCCAAATTCCCATAAAACAGAGCCTTCGAAATCCGTTCTGCCCGCCCCGTGGCCTCCGCATCGTGCACCAGCGTCGTCACCTCTTCTGCCAGCACCCGCTGCGCCTCCCGTTTTTCCGGATGGTTATTGACTTCCTCTTCCAAATTCAAAATCTCGTCCTGGGACAGGAATGTGAAAAACTTTAGAAACCGAACCGCATCCTGGTCATCCGTATTGATCCAGAACTGATAAAACTGGTACGGCGTCGTCTTCTCCGGATCCAGCCAGATCGTACCGGACTCCGTCTTTCCAAACTTACTCCCGTCGGACTTCGCCAGCAGTGGAAACGTCAGCCCATACCCCTGCTGATTCAGCCGTCTCCGAATCAGCTCAATCCCCGCTGTAATATTCCCCCACTGATCGCTCCCACCAATCTGAAGGTCACAACTGTGCACCCGTTTCAGTTCCATAAAATCGTACGCCTGCAACACCATATAGCTGAACTCAGTAAACGAAATCCCCGTCTCCAGCCGGGATGCCACAGACTCTTTGGCCAGCATGTACCCCATGGGGAAATGCTTGCCCACATCCCGCAGAAACTCAATTGTCTTCACCTCGCCCAGCCAGTCCAGATTATTCACCACCTGCGCCGGATTCGTCTTCACCTCAAAGTCCAGGAACTTTGCCAACTGTCCCTTCAGGCGCTCGGTATACCCCGCAACCACATCAGACGTATTGAGCTGCCGCTCCTCTGCCTTCCCGCTCGGATCTCCAATCAACCCCGTACCTCCGCCCACCAGCCCAATGGGCTTATGCCCGGCAAGCTGGAACCGTCGCAATCCCAACAGCGGCATCATGCTGCCCACGTGCAGGCTCTCCGCCGTTGGATCGAACCCCGCGTACAGCGACACCGGCCCTTCGGCCAACCGCGCCTGGAGTCCTTTCTGATCCGTTACCTGATAGATATATCCCCGAAACTCCAGATCGTCCAGAATATTCATTTATCCCTCAACAGCCCTGACGGC
>JAQCGA010000146.1 GCA_027619145.1 bacterium
TTCTTTGCCGTGGCCCCAACCAGTTTCCGTGCTTCCGCCATTTGCGGATGATCGAACTGGCAGGGAATCCCCAGCGACTGAGACATATCGCCCGGGCCAAAGAAAAACCCGTCCAGCCCATCCAGCTGCGCCGTTTCCTCCAGAATATCCAGCGACTCCTTATCTTCCACCTGGAACAACACAAACGTCTCCCGCAAAGACCAGTCCATATATTCCTGCATCCCCACCAGACTGTACTTCGCCGCCGCTTCCACCCCATCCATGCCGCGCAACCCCATCGGCGCAAACCGGCTGAACTTCAGCACCCACTCCGCCTCCTCCATCGTACGCACATGCGGCACCATCAGCCCCGATGCGCCCGCCTCAAATGCCCGGTAGAATGAATGATCGCCTTCCTTGCGCACCCGTACCATCGGCTCCATTCCCGAAGCCCGGCACGCCAGACACATATTGAACACCTGGTCATAATCGTAATCCTGGTGCTCCATATCAATCCAGAGGCAATCGTACCCGATCAACCCCATCATCTCCGGAATTTTTGGAGACGGGTACGGCGTCTGGCTTCCGGCCAAAACGTATTTCCCCGCACGAATCCGCTCCAACACCTTATTTGGCCTCAACCCTACATTTCGCTCTGCCATCTGTAAATCCTTTCTGTATATGTTTTTGGAAATATTTCCAATATTTCAAACAAATCAAATTCATCGTCAATAATCGTCACAACCGCCCCAAAGTCAACACAAAAAAACCCCGGAAAGAAAACCTTCCGGGGTTCGATTCAATCAACAGTACAACCCTCTATCTCACTTCAACAGCAACATCCGTCTCGCCGCCGAAAACTTCCCGCTGGATCGGACACAAAAGCATTCACAATCTCAACCCGTCCGGCAACCATCGGATCGATCACCCGGAACCTGAGACGCAAAAACTCACCCGCTCCGGATATCCAATTTCCCGCAGCAGTGGCATCAATCAGTTCCAGAACTGCTTCATCATATCGTATTGCGACATGATACCCCTGTACATTCCCGGCACCCGTAAAACGAACAAGCGCCTGAATTTGATTCGGTGCGCTTCCAGGAATTTCCTCAAGTGAAAGAAGCGTGCTTCCGTTCATCCTCAAACCTCCACCTCAAACATATTCCACGTACAAAAATCACATACCGCCCTCATCTTAACATGACACAAAAACCCGCCCCAATGTTCACCTCAAATTGCAGAAATCTCCACATTCTTTAATAGATAAGAGCCCAATTTTAAAAAAAAGTAACGAAGCAATTTGTCGAAAACCCCTGAACACCTTTTCGTCTTTTCAGGCCTTGCCTTCTTACGCCGTCGCACCGAAACACCGTCGTCGCTTTCGGATAGGGCCTCTACAGCCCTCGTGTACGCCCCTGGAGTACTGAACCTCCCCTGTACCGGTCTTCCACCGCATCAAATTGAAAGCCCCTCGCGGCGTCTGAGCGAGCGCGTTTTTGCCTACTTTTGGGGCAGGGCCTGGGTCTCGCGAGTAATTCGAGTGAGGGGTGGTAGGGCCAAAAGTAGGTCGGCGACCCCGTGTCGCCGACACTGGGGGATGGGGTTCGACTCTATGAATTACAGACACATCATCCCACACTGGACACAACCCACCAACCCTGTTATATTGTCCCCGCACCCCATCTAGAACCCAGCGCCCTCCACAACAAAAAGGACATACCCCGAATGTCACACCCCCGCAGCATCCAAGTTGACGACATCACCCTCCACCTGGGTCACCCCGTAGAAAAATACCAGGGATGGATTGGCCAAACCGACGTCCTCCGGCAACTCCTCGCCTGCTGGCTCGTCATCCACGAAGCCGACCTGCCCCTCGCGCCCCGCCTGGTAGGCCCGCCCGGCATTGGAAAAACCACCCTGGGCATGGCCGCCGCACAAGAACGCAAACAGCCCCTCTACATCTACCAGTGCACCAGCGACACCCGCCCCGAAGACCTCCTCATTACCCCCGTCCTGGCCGAATCCGGAAAAATCGCCTACCACGCCTCACCCCTCGTCTCCGCCATGCTCACCGGCGGCATCTGCCTCCTGGACGAAGGCAACCGCATGAACGAAAAAAGCTGGGCCTCCCTCGCCCCACTTCTGGACCACCGCCGCTACATCGAATCCGTCATTGCTGGCATCGCCGTACCCGCCCACCCGGACTTCCGCTGTTGCGTAACCATGAACGACGACGAATCCACCTACGAAGTCCCGGACTACATCCTCTCTCGGCTCCAGCCCACCCTTACCATCGGCTTTCCCAACCGCACCGACGAAATGGCCATCCTCAAATACCACCTGCCCTTCGCCGAAGAAGACATGCTCAACATCACCGTAGACTTCCTCCAACAAGCCCACGAACTCAACCTGGAATTCTCCCCACGAGACGGTATCCACATCCTCCAGTACGCCCTCAAACGCCTCGCCCAGAACCCGGACCACCCCTTATCTCGGGACAAAGTCTGGCAAGAAGCCCTCGAATGCGTCCTCGGCGAAGAAGCCCTAGACCTGGGCAGCCTGGCCGAACAACGCCAGCAGGCCCTTGGCGACGAAATCCCCGGCCTCAACATGGGCGACTTCTTCTTTGGCACCGACGATCCACTCAACCCGGACCAGGACGACGAATAAAGAGACGCAGGCCAATTGACAATTATCAATTGGCAATTATCAATTGATAATTTTTCCCTATTTGCCTCCCCATCTTTTTCTACTCCAACCCTATTATGACCATCTTCGACCTCAGCCCCAACCTCACGCTTCTCCCTGTCCTCCACAGCAGCGGAGACTTTGCCCTCGAAGTCCGCCGCCGCATCCTGGCCGGAGACTACGACTGCATCGCCGTACCTCTGCCACCCGCTTTTGAAGACAGCGTCGAAGAAGCCGTTGAACGCCTCCCACTCATCCACATGGTTGCCCAACGCGAAAACGGCCTCAGCGAGGACCCCACCGCGTACACATACGTACCCATTGACCCTTGCCAGCCCGTTATTGCCGGCATCCATACCGCCCTCGAACAAAACATCCCCCGCGCCTACATCGACCTCGAAGTTGAACCCTACGAAGAAGAAAGCGCCATCCTGCCCGACCCGTACGCACTCAAAGAAGTCTCCCTTGAAAAATACGCTGCCGCCGCTCTCACCGGCCTGCCCGCGCCAGATCCCAACAGCCAAACCATGGCCCGCATCCGCTGGATGGCCTTCCAACTCCACCGCCTCGAGCTCGACTATGAACGCATCCTCTGTATCTGCTCCCTCTCCCACTGGCCCTGGCTACGCGACGCCTATAACCAGCGCCTGGACTATCCAAAACCTGCACCCCCGGTCTGGCCTCCAGACATCTTCCGTGTAGACCCCCGCAGCCTCTTCTTTGTCCTGGGCGAACTGCCTTTCCTCACCGCCCTCTACGCACATCGCCGCGCCGAACTGATGCCAGACCGCACCCTCGCCATCGACGGCGTCAAAGCTCTCCTCCTGGAAGCCCGCGCCGCCTGGATCAAAAAGCACGACATCAAATACCACTGGCTCACCCCACAGACTCTTTCCCGCGCCCTCTACTACATCCGCAACCTCACCCTCATGGACCGGCGCATGACCCCGGATCTTTACACCCTGGCCCTGGCCGCCAAACAGGTCGCCGGAGATGACTTCGCCGTTACCCTCATCGAAACCGCCCGCGAATACCCGCCGCAATCCATTCCTTCCCTCTACCCGGAAGTCACCGTTGGCCTGGACCGTACCTCCTTTCCCACCGGCGACGCCCCCGCCAAAAATCGCCTCAAAGGCCCCACCACCGAATGGCGCACACTCCCTCTTCGGCCAACCCCGCCTCCCGAACAAAAACAGGAATGGCGAATGCAGTGGGACCCTTACAGCCAGTGCTCCTACCCGCCTGAAGACGATAAAATTGAATCCTTCAACAGCCACGTCCGCGAACAAGCCCGCCAGATCATTGGCCAGGATCTGGCCCGCACCGAAAAGTTTACCACCTCACTCAAAGACGGCCTGGACATCCGCGAAACCCTGCGCAACTGGCACACCGGCAACCTCTACGTTAAAGAAATGCCCCCTTCACGCGGCAACGTCGAAATTGTTGTCTTCCTCTTCGAAAGCTCCGCTGACCTCCACAAATATCCCTGGCGCGCCACCTGGTACGCCGAACATAAAGAAGAATCTACCCTTTGCTTTTTTGCCACCAACTTTGCAGACAACATCATTGGCCCCGGCATTGGCCAGGCTATGTACGGTGGCTGCTCCCTCCTCTTCCCTCCTCGCCCCATCCCGGACATCTGGACCGACCCCCGCTTCAACGAAACCTTAACTGCCGAAGAACGTCTCCTCACCGCTGCCCTCTTTCACTCCCGCGAAAAACGTGTCGTCCTCGTTGCTCCGCATCCTCCCCTGGCCCGCTGGCGCCGAACCGCCCGTCGCTACAAAAAACAAATCGTTTACCTCCCCCTCAAACGCTTTTCTCTCCAAACCCTGAACCGCCTGCGTCACTTCCACGTCCTCAACGGCCGCGAGATCCGTTCCTACGCCGCTCGGTACATCCGCGACTTCCGTTAAAATCGTATTCACCCGGAAAATCCGGTTCAGTGGAAAGCCCCGACGACGGCGCTCCGGCACACCAGAAAGCTTCGAGATTGCCGTATTGCCCCTATCCTCGACGCACACAGCCGCAACAAACGCTACCGCAACAAACCGCAGCCAATCCGGAAAAATCCTGGCAGGAGGGGGACCATCGAGAACCAGAACACAAACCTGTTTGTGAAGGTTTTGCCTGTCATTCCCGAGTGCTTTTATCGGGAATCCATTGTCGGGAAAACCTGGATTCCCGCTTGCGCGGGAATGACAAGCGCGAATCACCAATGATACTAATGATAATAATATGTTGTACGGATTATCGATTGACTTTGGGGAATGATAAGTGAACAGTGTCCGGAAAACGAATTGCTTTATTCTGGATGTAACGCAATCGTAACAAAACCGTGACTTTGGTGTAACAGCGTATCGCGAAATTATGATATAGAACAATTGAGTGACTTGTTCTTGCAGGCGAACCGTGAAGCGCGATCGTACAGGTTTCACGATTGGCCCAGCGCGACTGGATGGGGCCACACAAAATTTTATTGGGAGAATACGTATGATGAATGTGAAGCGGATGGTTCTGCTGGGGTTGGCGCTGGTATTTACATGGGGGACTGGCGCTGGAGCGGCGGAGAACTCGTTGAAGGGATATATGTTTGGGGATTACTATTATGTTGCCAGCGGTGCAAACAAGAAGCAGAACGGATTTCAGTTCAGGCGGATTTATGTAACCTACGATTTGAAATGGAACGATCAGTTTTCTGGACGGTTGCGTTTTGAAGCTAAAGATGGAGGATTTGGTTCAGGTAAGAGTATGGATCCATCTGTGAAGCACGCGTATTTGCGTTATAAGAAGAACGGTCGGGCGCTCTATATGGGGTTGTCGGGTACGCCTACGTGGAGTGTTACGGAAGGCCTATGGGGGTACCGTTCGATTGAGAAGACTCTGATGGACCTGAATAAAATGAGTGGCTCGGCGGATATGGGTGTTGCGTTCCAGGGGAAATTGGACGAGGCGGGCAAGGTGAATGCGCACCTGATGCTGGGGAATGGCAGTGGTACGTCTGCTGAAAGCGACAATCACAAGAAGATATATGGACAGCTTCATCTGAAGCCTACGAAGGCGTTCCAGGTTGTTGTGTATGGGGACTGGGAAAGCCGACCTGCAGATCAAGATCGAATGACGTTTGCCGGCTTGCTGGGCTTTTCGGGTAGCTCTGCCCGAGTGGGTCTGGAAGGCGCGGTTCAGGTACGGAAGAACCAGGCGGCAGGGGCCGATATTCAGGTGCGAGGACTTTCTCTATTTGCCGCCGGGAAATTGAACGAAAAGACGGGTGTTTTTGCACGGGCAGACTTTTATGATCCGAACAACAAGGCAGGCGGAGACCGGGAGTATTTGATCCTGGGGGGGATTGATGTGGAAGTAGCGAAAGACATTCATGTGATGCCGAATATCGTTTCTACAGTGTGCCAGGCCGCAGGCGTGAATACGGAGGTGATGCCACGGGTGACGGTCTTTTACAAGTTCTGACGAGCGGAACCCCACGCGTGCTCGGAAAATTTGTGGATTAATTTTTTCTGATCTGACACGGAATTGTAACATTGACGGCGTAGATTGGTTTCGTGATTCGTTTTGGTCGTGTTCATTTTATGCAGAAGGAGTGACCAGATGTTGAGGTTTATTCGTGGATTTTTTGCTCTGGCACTGTTGTTGACGAGTGCAGATATTCAGGCTCAGACGACACAGGTTGATGAGCGGATTCCTACTTACGAGAGGGTCCGTGGCATTACGGGAAGTGCAAGCAGTATTGGTTCGGATACAATGAATAACCTGATGGCCCTGTGGCTGGAAGGGTTCCGCAAGTACTATCCCAATGTGAATATTCAAATTGAAGGAAAGGGGTCTAGCACGGCGCCGCCTTCGTTGATTGAAGGGACCGCTCAGTTTGGTCCAATGTCCCGGCCGATGAAGTCAACGGAAATGGACAAATTTGAGAAAGCCTTTGGGTACAAACCCACGGCGTTGCGAACTTCGATGGATGCTCTGGCCGTATTTGTGAACAAAGATAACCCGATTAAAGGTTTGACGTTGCCACAGGTGGATGCCATTTTTTCTAAAACACGGCGGGGTGGATATTCTGGAGACATTAGCCGGTGGGGTCAGGTAGGCTGGCAAGGTGAAAGCAAAATGGCCGCAATGAGCCTGTACGGGCGAAACTCGGCATCGGGCACGTACGGGTTTTTCAAGGAGCACGCGTTGTTTAAAGGGGATTATAAGGATGAAGTGAAGGAACAACCGGGCTCTGCTTCTGTGGTACAGGGCATCGCGGGAGACCGGTACGGAATTGGATACAGTGGGATTGGATACAAGACTTCGGGGGTGCGGGTGTTGCCGCTGGCAGAACGGGAGGGGGCGGTGTATATGGACGGCACCCTGGCAAATGTGATGGACGGTTCTTACCCGCTGGGACGCTTTCTGTACATTTATATTAACAAAGCACCGGGCAAGCCCCTGGACCCAATGGTGCGCGAGTTCTGCAAGTTTATTTTCTCTAAAGAAGGCCAGGAAGTCGTCATTAAGGATGGGTACATGCCCGTGCCTTTTGAAGTGATCCAGGAAGAATTGGAAAACCTGAAGTAAGGATTTGTCCAAGCGGTCACCCTGGTTTCGCAGGGTGACCGTGCTGGGCTGGGAGAGGGTGGTATGGCAGAACCGCAAACAAAAAAAGAGAGGGTACTGGCCGGGCGTCGTCCGCCATTGCCCGGCATTACACCGATGGCACGGACGATGGATCGGGTGTGGCGGTGGGTGGTGGCCGTAGGTGGAATCGGTGTGATTCTGGTTGTGCTGGGTATTCTGGTTTTTGTGCTGATGGAATCTTACCCTCTGTTTCTGGATCCTGAAACCCGGCAGGTGGGTCTTCTGGATGTTGCCGGAGAAGAAGGCGTGCTGGCCGTGGGTAGCGATCCATACCGGAAAATTGCGTATGCGGTTCGGGCTGGGGATGTGGCGTTCTTCAGCCTGGAAGATGGAAGCCTGCTGAAACGTGTGGCACCGGTTGAGGACCTGCAGATTCAGTCTGTGAGCCGCTCTCCTGGAGATGGGTACCTGGGATTGGGCCTGGATGCGGGATATGTGGCGGCGGTGCGCGTGAACTTCCGGGTGAGTTTTGAAGAAAGTAAACGTCGAATTGAGCCCGAACTGGACATGGAGAGCCAGGTACGTCTGGATGCTGCCGGTGGGAAGGTTGTGCGTGTAGATTATCGGAATGATGGTTCTGGGCGGTCCTCGTTTGCGGGAATTACAGATTCGGGACGGCTTCTCCTGGGCCTTCTCCGGCAACGGCGCGGTTTGCTGGGCGGCGGAAAAAAAGAACATTTTGTTTACGATTTGACCGAGGATATAGAGGGGCGGCCCACAGCGGTGGTGGTGGATGGACGTGGGAGATATGCGCTGGCAGGCACAGACCGGGGGGAAGTCTATTGCTGGGATGTGTCCGATCCGGCAATGCGGCCCCGAAGGATGCAGCGCTTTCAGGCGGCTGAGGTTGGGCAGGCAATTACTGCACTGTCTTTCCTGCTGGGCGATGTGTCGGTTGTTGTGGGAGACGCGGAAGGACAGGTTAGTACGTGGTTTCCCGTTCGTCAGCCAGGTGGCCAGGCCTATCGGAGTTTTCAGAAGGTGCACGACTTTCGACCTCACCCGGCCCCAGTCGTTGTCATTTCTCCTTCTGAGCGAGATAAACAGTTTCTTACAGGAGACGCCGAGGGGGGGGTGATGTTACGCCACATGACGTCTGA
>JAQCGA010000147.1 GCA_027619145.1 bacterium
GGCCACAGGCTGTCCGTCCATCTCTGTTACTGCGGCCGAGAGAATCATCCATATAACTCGCCCCCGACTCGTTTTGACGCGCATTTCGAAACCGGACAGATGCTCATCTTTTTCCAACAGGCCCATCACATATGCACGGTCTGCAGGATCTGCATAAAAATCTGGCGTGTCTTTGCCCAGCATCTGCTCGGGCACCATATCGACCAGTGCGGCGAGATGTTGGTTGGCATATAAAATTTTTCCATCGGACAACCGGCTAATCAACAAAGGAAGCGGAGCGGCATCCAAGATGGTGCGCAACTGCTCGCTGGATTGTTCTGGCATGTCTCTATCCGTTCAAGACAACAGACCGCAAGTGAACAACTCACGCAAACGTTTTCAGCACTTCCTGCTGAATCGCTTGCAACTCGGAATACGCTTTATTAATCTGTTCAATCTTTTCCTGAAGTGATCGCATCAATTTCTTTTTTTCCAGCCCATTCCGAATAATGATTCGCAAATCCTCGTTGTCCCAGGGCTTCTCAATGTACTGATAAAGCCCCACCTCATTAATTGCCTTGATGGCGTTCTCTTTGTCTGCATATCCAGTCAGAATAATGCGCGGAATGTCCGGGTTCATTTTTCGCACTATGGCAAGAAAACTGATCCCATCCATCTCCGGCATCAGGTAATCTGAAATCACCAGATCGACCGGTTTGTCCTGGATAAACTGAATCGCTTCGCCTGCGGAAGTAAACGTGGAAACATTGTACGCCGTCTCCAACATTAAAAATGAACTAATGCTGGTCAACACCATTTCTTCATCGTCCACAATAACAATCTGGCCCGTCTCATCCTGGTTTTCCATCGTGCACCTCGAATGCGTAAAGTGAATCAGAGCTTCTGTCGAACGTCTTCAATACAGCTTCATGATAACGCGGGCCGGGTGGTTTACCCCAGGCCACCGGCATCGTTGTTCAGTCGAACACGCCCCACCAGACCACGCAGGCGCTTCACCATTCCTTTCAGAACCCCTTGCGTAATCTGTACGTGGTCGGCCAGCAGATCAATAAAATGCTCCTTGTAAATGCGCAGCACGCGCGACGCTTCCAAAGGCGTTGCAGAAGTAACTCGTGGCTCGTCGTCGAACAACGCCCATGTACCAAAGGCCTGGTTAGCCTCGGCAACCGCAACATCCCGACTCCCCCGGTGCAAGCGCACGCGACCACTCAACACCAGATACATCGCATCAGACAGGTCACCCTCTCCGTAAATTGGTTGCCCGGCAGACAAATCCACCTCTTCCGAAATCATGGCCAGGTGTGCGAGTTGCTCCGTGGAAACCTCGGCAAAATCGTCTATATTCTGCAATACCATCACTTTTTCAATTATCGTAAGCATATTGATTTCCCAAAAGCAATCTCCCTTTACCCGACCCGCCCAATCACCATTCGTGCAGTTTCAGATACCAGCGGTTCAGGGTCTTCCTGCAAATCTCCTACCGCTCGAATCAGTGCGGCCGAAGATGCTGGATGGACACAGTTGATCGCACAGGCCCTCAGCCAAGGGTCCCGGCCTTCCAACAGCCATTGCAACGCTTCCTCCCAACTTCGAAATGTCCGGCCAAACAACTTGTATCCTGCACTTCGGGCTGACTCTTCCGAAACGGGGTCCAGTAATGGAAAGAGCAGTTCTTTGGTATCTCGTTCCAGAACATTTTCCAGAAACTCCAGCGCACTCGCACGAACCTCTTTGCTCGTACTGACAATTCCCCGATAGGCATGATACATGTCCCCGGCAGAATACACCAGGGCCAGCATGCGAAACAGGCGGTCCAGCGCTTCTTCTCGCTTCTCTCCCAGGGCCCGGGAAAGGAGGCGAACGCCAGCAGTTTGCTCCGTCTCCTTCAAAATGAAACGGATCTCTTGCATATCATAATACACGTGAGTTTCCCGCTTCAGTGCGGCATCCACCTTTTCCGAATCAAACCGCAACTCCGACGGACCCCTCCGAAGTTTGTTCAACCCCTTCAACAATGGGTATTCAAGCGATCGTGCCGTACGCCCCAGCCTTTCCAGCAGTGCATCTACAGAATCTTGGTGCCGAATCTCACCCAGCACTCCGGGAATATTCCGGCGAACCCGCACCACAGTGTCCTCTCCATCAAAATATCCTGTAAGAATCGGCACAGTCCGTGGCCCCAAAGCGGCCAGTGCACTCCGGGCCTCCAAACGGTACTCCGGAACAACCAGTTTTTCCAGCAACCAGGGTACATCGTCCAAATCGCCCATTCGTCCCAGGCTGCGAATCGTCTCCTGGACTACGCGCGGAGAAGCGTCCTCCATTAAAGTTTCCAGGAACGGGCGCAGTACCGGGCGGCGAACCACACCCAGAGCCTTGGCCGCCTGAACACGCCCAAACACCCCGGTCGAACCCTGGTTTTCAAGTACGGACTCGATCGCGCCCCGGTCCACCAGACCTTGCTCTTCCAACGTGCCGTATGCAGCAATACAACCCAGGGCGGTTGCGCGAACCACCGCATCTTCATGCGTCAGATAGCTTTTCAACCGCTCGAACGAAGGCATCCCACCGTGGCGACACATAAACCGCATGGCCTCCATCCGCACGCCTGAATCTGCATCTCCAATCAGAGATTCTATACGCGACACAAGACCGATTCCAGGCTGGCCGCGATAGAGCACCTGCAACGCGCGCTGCCGCACTTCCGCCGATGGATGCTCAAGAAGCGGTACCACCGAATCCGTCAACCCGGCACCCGCAGTTAACAAATCCAGCGCATAAATGATCTGCCGGTCGTTGCCGGAAGATAGCGATGCGTTCAACGCATTCAGGCTGGCCGCATCGGAGATATGAACCCGAAACTCCGCGGGGTCAATTTCGCGCCGGTCCAGCGCTTGCCGAAATGCGTCCACGTACGCTCTGCGCACACGCACCAGCATGGCAACCCACCCGGCCACCAGCACCAACGAAACAAAGCTCAGACTTCGGTACGAGGCCCCCAGTGGACCCGTAAGAGCCAGAACCAGCAACGCCCCCAGCCCAGTTGCTACATTGTCCACCGTTGTATCCAGAAAAACCTTTGTACTGCGCTTCGCCCGCGAAGGCACCGGCAAGTACAGAATCTCCACCGCAGATTTGTGAATCGAATGCCGGAACCCGATATCTCCTACCTTTACCGCAATTCCTCCAATTAATCCCGGAATCAACAGCACGGCAAGCGACCCGGCACCCAGGCTCAACGGCAAAAACATCAGTGCCGTGCCCACCCCAAACAGCCGCAAAACTCGCGGCGTAACCAACAGTTGAAACAGAAATGCAAACCCATTCAAATAAGCGAAAAACTCGCCAAAAAATGCAGTCTTGTCATCTTTGGCCGGATAAACTTCGCTGGCAATCTGGTTGAACTGAACGTCCGCTATCGCTGCCACAACCGCCGTAAGCGCAGCCATATATCCCAGACTGCGCAACAGATCCGACCGTGCAACAGAAGCCAGAACCCCTCCGGAAGGCGGGTTCGCCGAAAAGCTCTCTTCGGGATCAGCCGGGCGTACCGTCCGCACCAGCATCACACACACACCCAACAATCCCATGCACACTACCAGCAGGTTTTCGGTACCCACCCGCTCAACGGCCCACCCCCTAAATATACCCCCCAGAATTGCGCCGGCAATGCCCCCCGTACCAATAAATCCGAACAAACGCCTGGCTTCACGAGAATTAAATGCCGCATTGGCCAACAACCAGAGCAACGCAATGGCCATCAGCCCATACAGATTCACCCAAACATAAAAAACATAAAAAACCCACCCCGGAGCATCCAGCAAAATCCAACGGAACAATCCCAGATTCGAAATGAGAAACAAGAATGTCCAGAAAATCAACCGATCGATCCGCACAGACCGTACAAAGCGTGAATAGACACTCGCGGTCAGCCCCCCCACAACTGCTACCAACAGGAGTACATAGGGCAGCTGGTTGATACCCAGAGAATTCAGAAAAAGCGCATTGCGGACAGGCTTCAGCACGTACACGGACATCATGACCAGGCTGTAGGTCAGCACCAGAGGAGCCAGCCGGCGAAACTCTCCTGTCCGAATATCAATCAGGCCGCGCAGGCGGCGCTTTAGATCAACCAATCCCATTGGTACCAACCCAGAACAGAAGCCCGTCAGGCCAGCGGCCTGGACTCCAGTTCCCGAAAGACGCGGCTCGCATGCCGCACCGCCTGGATCCATACCAGAAGAAGTACAACGGTAACCAGCGAGAGCCATCGCAGGCTACCGAATCCCGAAAAAATGGTCGTAATCACCAGGCTTAATCCTACGGCCAAAGCCTTGGCAAACCGCTGCACGAACATATCAATAAATGCCTTGGCTTTGTACTTCTCTTCGCGCGTAGTTGGAACATACAGTACTTCCTTTGCAGACTGGTTGATGGAATAGCTGAACCCATTGTCGCAAGTATTCAGCGCACTGCCAACCAGCAGAACCGGGGCCAGCAGAAATCCCACCGATCCAAGAACCGCAGCCACAGGAAGAAAAAGCAACGCAACGCCCACGCCAAATCGAGTCATGATAAAACTGGTCAAAAAAAGCTGCACGAACAGTGCAACCCAGTTGGTCACCGCAAACACAGTTGCGAAATGTGCGCCGATCTCAGGCCCGTCCAGATAATGAGATACCGTTGCCGAAAATTGAAAATCCATAATCGTACTCACCATCTCGTACAACCCTACAATTGCCACAATGGACAGCAGATAAGAGGACCGAAACACCAGCCTTGCCCCCTGCAACGCCGGGTTGCCGGTCTGAATTTCAGGTTCATCCTTCCGTTCACCTGCACCTGTGGACTGCCCTGAAACCTTTCGACCCACCACAGCGGCAATCCCAATCACCACCACGGCAATTGCCAGACAGACCAACAGCCATCCGGAAGGGCTCAGCGCTTCTACCTGCGAACGCAGAACCGTTGTGCCCACAGCCCCACCCGCAACCCCACCCAAGCCAATTAAACCATACAGTCTCTTGGCCGCCTCGGGGGCCACACTATCGTTCAAAAATGCAAAAAACGTAGCTACCATCAGCGTGCTAAATAAATCACCAAACAGGTAAAATGACCAGACCGTCAGATCTCCCGGCTCGTCCAGCACAAAACTGTAGAGGATGTAACATACAATAAAAAAGCCCGAAAAAATATAGGTCAGATACTGTCTTTGAAACGTCTTCACCAAAACCGTGAACACCGTCACCGCCACAAGGGCCACCAACATATTCAGCACCTTGGCAAGTAGCTCGGCCTGAGCCGCAGACATCTGCCAGGAAAAAAGATCAAACCCTCCCTGGTCGTAAAACCCGATAAACAAAGCCTTCTTAATCGGCTTGAGAATCCAGAAACTCGTAATAACCAGAAAAAAGTAGCAGAACATCAGCAGCGCCAGAGGAAGTTCTTCCCGGCGAATATTCAAGATCTGTTTCAAAGGGTTGGTCTGTGAGGCCATTCACCGCTCCTTCTCTAATCACAGCTCAGTCTTCTCGTTCCACCCGAACAATCTGGTGGTGCCCCGGCTTCCACGCATAAAAATAAACGCGAACCGGAAGACTCCACGAGGCGACACTTCCTCGACGCGTGCGAACTTCGTACCCGTAGTACGCGCCAGTCTCCAATCCTGCATGTAACGGAATCCGGGGTTGGCCGTTCAACATCTGCTCCTGCTCAACGGTTCTCCCCTGATGGTCAAGCAATACATACGCATACGTTGTCTCATCGGAAGAGGCCAGGTTCCCGTTCACCGCCAGATCTTGAAAACCCAGATGCGCCGGATCTATCCAGAACAGATCCAGCGGATTCACCCTGGAAAACCAGTAGCGTCCAATCATATCTCGCCGCTCAATCAGCAGCCGAACAAGCTCTGATTCCACATCCAGGTTGGAGAAGCGACCTGTTTTTACCATCGCGGCAATATCCGCATCCGAAAACGCCATCACAAGTTTTGCACCCCAGTACCCATCCCGTCCCGTACAATTTCTAAAAGCCGGATTTGGATATGTAGGTACCCAGCCATCCGGCCGAAACGTCTGATTTTCAAAATACCCCAATGTGGAATGCTTCATAGAGAGCGGCTCTTCCCAGGGCTTCCGGTAAAACCCCAGAGAGATCAGAGACCTTGTAATCGTACGAGGATCCCACACGTACTCGTTGCCGTATTTGGGTGGATGCGGCATCAAGTTGTTGCTGCCAAATGTGGATCCCATATCAATCAGATAATGCTTCAAGTAACGCCTGCCGTCCGCATCGGGGATGCAGATATCCAGCGTGTTGGCCGCCCGCCGGTCTGCATCGTTCATCCACGACGAAATCACCCGCAGCCCGCGTAACTCTCTCCGATGATGGTGTTTTACCAGGTCATTCGGATCGTCCCTCCGCCGTCCGTGGTAGTTGAACACACCAGCTGGAACCCCGTCCAGAAACTTACTGGCCACACAGCGCAGCGTCCCGTCAGCCTGCGGAATAATATTGCTCAGAATGGCCTGCTTGTCGGCCTCCAGCATGGGGCGCTTTCCGCCTTTTCCATCTGGCACAGTCGTTTTCTGCCCAATGATCAGGCGAGACGGATGAAAGTATACGATCGAATTTCGGGGAACATTGTAGCCTGATGCGTGCAGAATCTTAGTGGCAATCACCTCCGCC
This sequence comes from bacterium, assembly GCA_027619145.1. The sequence continues at coordinate 6,688 of JAQCGA010000147.1, forward strand.
GAAGAACCCATTTCGTTGTTGTCTTGTGAATCGAACTTCAACAAGTAGAGGTCCCCTGCAGCATCTCGAACGGTAAACCCTGCGGTTCCACCTTCAAATTTCCCTGCTACAATTTCCCAACTCCCAGCCGTATCCGGTTGTGCAACCCCAGGTCCTTCCATCAACTCATCAACAGACAGTGGAAGCAAGAAATGCCGATTCGTAAACCAGGAAGAATTGACGGCTTCGTCCAGCGCATTTACGTTATCGGCCTGGCGCTCGTCTGCCACATTCAACAGGTTGCCCAGCTTGCGCCCGGTCCAATTCAAGTCCAGCACGTTCTTAAGCGGATAAAATAAAGTATGGTCCACAATGTCCCAGATCTGATTTTCCTTCGTCTCCAGGGGTTGCAGAATGGGCCGGTTGTCCGGGTCCGTCCACTTGATCGGTTTCGTATTCAGCTTTGGATGGCTGCTACAGGCTGAAGTAATCAACGTGTACAACAGTATACCAAAACAAAGCCAGCTCCGGTTCAGCCCCATCATATCGCCCTCTAAAAGTCCTGTTCCATCGAAATTCCCAGCAACAAATTCTCAGCAACGCTGTGGCCGGCCTGAATCTTCATCAACATCCCTCTTTCGGACCGGAGCGAAATCCCTCCACCCCAGGAAGTCCGAAACCTGCTCAGGCCCACCTGGTTAAAATGGTCGAACACCTGACCCTCGTCCCAGAAGAGGAACGCATTCCAGGTATCCCAGATCGGGTAGCGGTACTCCACGTTGAACATCAGTGTACCCTGACCCCGTAAATACCCACGACGGTACCCGCGCATCTGCTTGCTTCCACCCAGTTGTACCAGTTCTGTGTACGGAACAAAGCCATCCCCAATCCGACGCACCTTCTCTACGCGGCCTCGAAACGCCAGAATCCGGTTGCGCCAGAACAACGTCACGTACCGCTGCAATTCCGCCGCAAACCGATAAAACCGAATCTCGCCTGATCCGGTTGTCATTTCCCCTTCCAGCGCAACAAGGCCTCCCCGTTCCGGATAACCCAAATCTCGAAACGAATAAAACAACCCTTCGTGCTCCACCATAACACGTCCGGGGAACTTGTAATGTAGCGGATGTGAGACCGTGCGAACTGGTGCTTTGTAATCTCTGTCATCGTAAACAATCTGCCCGCCAAACCTGTAGAGGTCGTACTTTTCGTCCAACCCCCTCAACAGGCTGGCATCTGGCGAAACACCTGCGTGGTTCAATGGTGTACCTCCACCCGACAGCGCTCGAAAATCTCGCCGACCAAAACCAAACCAGGCCTCTACCGTTGCATTCCACAGATAAGGTGCCAGTCTCCCCCGATGTTTCCGCCATCCCAAAAGTGTTTCCACGTCTCCCTGGTCAATTCGAAATAATCGCGTGGAATCTTCGCGCACTGGAGCATTGATATTTGCGGAACGATTGCGCGTTCGCAAAATTGCCCCTTGCGTCTTCCAGTATAACCCCGAGCCAAGAAGATTCGGGTCCAGGTACAATCCGTCCCCAGTCTGCCCGGTATGCCCAGAATAAATATAATACCCGGTGAATATTTTTCTTTTTCCGAACAAGTCCGTATGGAAAACTCGAACGCCTCCCCCGCTCCCTGTTTCCCCACCAATCTGGACCTGTGGGAAGACGCCGAAAGTGCCTTCTTCATTAGTGAACAGGTCCAGAACCTGGGTCGCCAACTGAACGTGT
>JAQCGA010000148.1 GCA_027619145.1 bacterium
TGATTATTCCTGGGGGATCCCTGGAGGAATCTTGGCCGCCATTTTCGGCTTGATGTACCTGCGATTCCTTTGGCACCTGCCTGCGCAGACCCGGTGGCTCTTCATCGTCTCGGGTTGCGTGTTCCTGGGGGGTGCCGTTGGTGTGGAGATGTGGACAGATTGGTACGACGATAACAAACTCTTGAATACGCTGGCCTACAATTTATGGACCACCGTTGAAGAAGGTATGGAGATGGGCAGCATCGTACTCTTCATTCACGCACTGCTCGGATACATGCGCCAGGAACATGGTGCCCGCGTCGAAGTGATCATAGCAGATAAAGCGGGTAAAACGTAAGCGTTTAGAGCTTCCCCTTAACCGCTTGGTGACAATAAGAAAGGCCCGACGATAAAAACCGTCGGGCCTTCTCTGTTTACTGTTCTTCTACAACCACTTATTTTGTGAACATCATCTTATTCACCGCCACGTTCACTCCGGCTTCCAGGCGGTAGAGATACAACCCGCTGGTAACCTGCCGGCCGAACGCATCCTTTCCATCCCACCGGACCGTATGCATCCCCGGTCCCTGTCCCTCGTTCACCAGCACGCGCATTTCCTGGCCCAGAACATTGTAAATCGTCAGGCGCACGCCCGAGGCTTCCACCAGGGAATACTGGATGGTGGTTTCCGGGTTGAACGGGTTGGGGTAGTTCTGCCGTAGTTCAAATGCCTGCGGTTGCGCAATTTCGGCAAAGCGGGCATCTGAAACAACGTCAAGAGCGCTCGAGAGCGGGCCTGAAAGATCCGCAACAGGATTTGCCTGTTCGCCGACCGTGCTGGAGATGACAACCGGTTTGGCGGCGTTTTTCTTGCCGTTGCCCTGGTTGTGAACAACGTGAACTTCTCCCATGGCCGTGGTGGTGTTCGGCCCGTCGGAGGACGTAACGGTGAGGGTATAGATGCGTTCCCCGTCTTTACCGCTGCGTTCGGCGCGCAGCCACACCTCGAAGGTGCCGTCACCGTTGTCGTTGACAATCCAGTCCGAATCGGTATTGCCGTCCCCCAGTCCGTTGATGGGCTGGTTGCTGGTGACCACGATGCCCAGCGTCAGGTCGGAGCCGATGGAGGCGCAGGCGTCGGTTACGGAGCCAGTAGCCACCCGGTACATCTTGTGGTTGGGCGGCCAGAGGCTGGTCAGTTCCAGGTTCAGGTCAACCACCGGCGGCGTGGTATCCACAACGTGTACCGTACGGGTCACCTGCGCGGCAACATTCCCGCTGGCATCCGTGGCGTTGTAGGTAATCGTATAATCACCGTCTACCGAAACGTCCACAGAACCTGCAATTACAACCTGTACGTTCGGGTCGCAGGCATCAGCGGCTGTTGCGCCCAACTCGGTATAGGTTCCAATGTTGCATTCCACACTCACATCCGCAGCACCGTTCAGCGTAATCACCGGTGGTGTTATGTCATGAACGGTAACGGTAGCGGTCACAGTGTTGCTTTCACCTTTGTCATCGGTCACCGTCAAAATAATGGTATTGGCACCCAGATCATCGCAGTTAAACGATGAAACATTCACACCCAGAGTGATAGGATCTCCGTCGGGATCATAAGATCCATTATCTACATCTGCAGCAGTAATGGTTGCATTACCATTTGCATCTAGATTCACATCAATGTTCTTAGAAATAGCGACCGGTGGTTGATTGGTCGGTCCGCCATTGGGGGGAAGGTAGCCATCATCCTGTACGTCCAGCTGAAAGTGTCCTCCAAATGGCGTGACGCTTGTGATATCTGGCGTTCCACTGGCCCCAACCGTGAGATTGTCTATGATGGCTCCCCCATCGAGAATATGATCCCATCGGTCAGAGGCCTGAAACCGAATCGTCGCAGTGCCGCTAAGCCCAGAAACATCGAGCACGACGTGGCGAACAGGCCCTATGTTGAGACCTCCAGGAAACCCACCGAATTCACTTTGTATGGTAAACTCTCGAACAAAGACGCCATTTAGAAAGATCCGAACCGGATCCTCATAAGGCGTATAGTCGTGAGCAACATATTGAAGATCAAATTCAAGGGTACTGGTTCCAGAAGGCAGTGAAACATCTATGTCAACCCCACCAAGATCATAGAGTGTTCCCCATGTCGCATCCGAAACGCCACCGCCACCGGCGTTGGCAGAAAACCATTCAGTTCTAATTTCACGTGCGTCACCAGATGAAATCACCATTGTCCCCCCCACCTGGAGCCAGAGAGGCAATGACTTCCGCGGTGGTATAGTGAGAATTGTGCCCGGCGTGCGTCATATCAACCGTAACAACACTCGCTCTGTCTTGCGCGTAACCCGCTGTCGAGACCAGTAAAAATGCACTCAAAAATGTGAAAATATGCATAGTCGTCTTAGATAATTTCATATTGTAATCTCTCCACAAACATCGGTTAGTGTTCTCTATACAGTTGCGCAGTGGCTAAAAAACGACTTACTATACAAAAACAAAAAACAACTTTACCTATCGGCCACCTCCTTTCAGAATCCAAATGGGTTTTCTCATTGGCAAACAAATTAATGATTATGGTGTTTCACCCTTCGTCACCAGACCCACATCTACGATCATACCCATGCGATCAAAACAGGCAAGAAGCAATTTGGACTTCACTTTTTTTGGGACCATCGCTATCGCAATACCAACCAATCGAAGTTTCATTCACGATCGCCCGTTATAAAATCAGACGAAGGCTGGGCGTGCCGCAGACAACAACATACTTCCGAAAAAGGCCAGAAGCGCTGCAATCCTGTGCATATGTGTTCTTTTTCCATAGAAAGACAAAAAAAGATCTGATCGTCCCTTCACATCGTCTCCCATCCGTCCGCATCGGTTCCCTGCCAGGTTCGAATGCGAACAGCAATCCAAATCCACCAAACAACCATACTACAACCATGTTAAAGGTTCCCTTTAACTTCTTCGAGAAATCCTGCCCTTCCCGAAAAGAATAAAAAAAGCCGAAGGCCTCTGTTCTGTCGCGAACGCGAAGAACATCAACCATTCAGCCCGACCTGCTCTTTCCGGACGGTAAGCTGCTACCAGGGGATCCCCCGATGGAACCCACTGCGCGCCCGAGAAAGATGAAGCTTATTTAATAAATCAAATAAAGCTAAGAAGACAACACTGAATGTGGGACAAACAGTCGACAATGTCAATACAAATAACTGAAAGCCCTGAACTTTTCTGGACCGGTCATTATCCGACACACACGCCTGAGCGAAGCCTTTCCCATCATTTCCCTTGCGATCAGGCCCGGGTCATCCACATCTTTATCGCGACAGATACCACACAAAACGCCCCCAAACCGAGGTGACGATATGTACTCAAGTGGCATGACCTTCAAACTGAAGCCCGGAAACTATGAAGCATATAAAAAAGCGCACGATGAACTCTGGCCTGAAATGGTGGAAGCCATGTCGAAAAACGAAGTCAACATGGTCATCTACCACTACAACGACCGCCTTTTCCTCTATCTCACCGCGCCCAGTCGCGAACATTTTGAACGCAGCCACCGGGGCGAAGTCGCAGACCGCTGGACCGCATACATGGCGACCATGATGGAAACCGATGAAAACGGAAACTCCATCGTGGAAGAACTGGACCAGGCTTTTGCCTTTGGAGATTTCAAAACAGTCTGACTGCCCTGCGCTCGCAACTTCCCGAACCGTATCCCTGCGTAGCGGCTGCAGGCCACGTATCGAAGAGCTGGTAAAGATACAACCCGGCCGACACCCTCCGGCCCGAAGCATCCCGCCCGTCCCACTGTACTGCGTGGGCACCCGTCACCGGCCCAATCTTCGCCCCGGATCTATCGTACGTAATTCCTATTGACACGTACGTTTTCCCAGATATCTTTTATGCAGAAGATCCATACGTGAATCCTTTCCTGGAGAACCGGCATGAAATCCATAACGCCTACTGAATTGCGCGGGAATATTTATCAAATCCTGAACGAGGTTCTGGATACCGGAATCCCTGTGGAAATTATCAAAAACGGCAGAAAACTCATCCTCGCTCCTGCCGAACGTACGGACAAACTTCAAAACCTGGCAAAACGAAAAACCTTCATCAAGGGAGACCCCAATGACCTGGTTGACATGACCTGGGAAACGGAGGTACACCTTGATTTACCTTGATACCCACGTTGTCGCCTGGTTATACGGCGGGCACATCGAAAGCCTCAGTCTCACGGCCAGAAACCTGATCAACGAAAATGATCTCTACATTTCCCCAATTGTAATTTTGGAATTGCAGTATTTGCTTGAAATCGAACGCATCACACAATCTCCTCAAACCGTCGTCTCTACTCTTTCTACATCTATTGGACTGCACGTATGCGGCAAAGACTTTCAGCAAATCGTCCTCTGCGCCGGGCATTTCTCCTGGACACGAGACCCCTTCGACCGCATCATTGTGGCCCACGCAGCCCTGAACAACAACACGCTCCTGACAAAAGACCGGACCCTCCTCACACATTTTGAACACGCCGTATGGTAAATCTACGCCTCTTACGTCTCTCTTCATCCAGCCCGATCCGTAGTTGCCTTTCCCTTCGCGTCCTGCACGCGGCGCATCCTGCACCGGTTGCGACTTTGCGAGCGACCGCTTTTCAGCCTTTCCTGAGAAATACCATTATCCAATGAACGCCATCTCTATCTCCACCCTCTGTAAAACCTACGTCGTCCCGGAGCGCGAAGCCGGCCTGGCCGCCGCCCTGAAAAGCCTGGTCCACCGCCATTCCCGCGAGATCCAGGCCGTCAAAGATGTCTCCTTCGACATCCCCGCCGGAGAAATCGTTGGCTTCTTAGGTCCCAATGGCGCAGGCAAAACCACCACCCTCAAAATGCTCTCCGGCCTCCTCTATCCCACCTCGGGAGACGTAAACGTACTCGACCACATTCCCTCCCAGCGTAAAAAAGATTTCCTGCGGCAAATCACCCTGGTCATGGGCAACCGCAACCAGCTCGTCTGGGACATTCCCGTCAGCGACTCCTTCGAACGCAACCGCGCCATCTACCGCCTCTCTCGGGAAGAATTTCGTATCACCCTGGACGAACTCACCGAATTACTCGACATCGGCCCGCTCCTCTCCAAACCCGTACGCAACCTCTCCCTGGGCGAACGCATGAAATGCGAAATCGCCGTTGCCCTCCTGCACCGCCCACAGGTCCTCTTCCTGGACGAACCCACCATCGGCCTGGACGTAACCATGCAGCGCCGTATCCGCACCTTTCTTGCTGAATACAACCGCCGCTACAACGCCACCGTCCTGCTCACCAGCCATTATATGGCCGACGTAGAAGCCCTCTGCAAACGCGTCATCGTCATCCACCACGGCAGCATCCTCTTCGACGGAGACCTGTCCAGCCTCGTCCAGCGCTTCTCCGCTCACAAAACCATCGTCGTAGATCTCGAAACCGAAGGTGCAGACCTGTCCGCCTACGGCGAAGTCATCTCCACCGAAGGCGTGCACATCACCCTGCGTGTACCCAAAGCACAAACCGCATCTGTCACCGGCCGCCTCCTGGCCGACCTGCCCGTCCTCGACCTTACCGTAGAAGATCCACCCATCGAAGAGGTTATTGAACAGGTATTTGCTACATAAAAAAGCAGCAGGCAAAAACAATTGACAATTGACAATTAGCAATTGATAATTATCAATTTATCTTTACTATTTCACCGCTACATTTCTACAGCATGCTCCTATGACCGCATTTCTCGACATCTACTGGACCGCCTTCAAAACCGCCCTGGCCGAACAGTTCCAGTACCGGGCCGCCATGGCCATCTGGATGCTCTTCCGCATCCTGGAACCCGTCATCTACCTCGTCGTCTGGTCTACCGTTGCACAGGCCCGAGGCGGACAGGTTGGCGGTTATGAAACCGGCGACTTTGTAGCCTACTACATCGTCCTCATGGTCGTCAATCAATTCACCTTCACCTGGATCATGTTCGAGTTCGAATACCGGGTGCGCCAGGGGGAACTCTCACCCCTTTTGCTCAAACCCATTCATCCCATCCACCAGGATATTGCGGATAATCTCGCTTACAAACTCCTCACCACAGTCATTCTCTTTCCCACCGTCGCTCTGCTCGTCTTCCTGTTCCAGCCCAGCTTCCACCCACAGCCCTGGGCCATCGTCGCATTTTTCCCGGCCATGGCACTCGCCTTCCTCATGCGCTTCTTTGTAGAATGGACCCTCGCCCTGGCTGCCTTCTGGACCACACGCGTCTCCGCCATCAACCAGATGTACTTTGTCCTGGGCCTCTTCCTCTCCGGCCGCATCGCGCCCATCTCGCTCCTCCCTGAACCCGTCCAGCTCCTGGCAAACCTCCTGCCCTACCGCTGGTCACTTGCATTCCCTGTAGAACTTTTCCTGGGTCGCCTCACTGAACGCGAGATGTGGACCGGATTCGCCGCACAAGCCATCTGGCTGGCCCTGGCCTTTCTGATCATGTCTTTCACCTGGCGCCGGGGTCTGCGCCGCTACTCCGCCGTCGGCTCCTGAATATCTGTCAAATGTAATACCCGATATGATTCGGCCTGCAACAGGCGGGCGAACACAAGGTTCGCCCCTACGTGACCTGATTATACACTGATTCACCAGTACTGGACCTCACCATGCAAATCACCCCCTGGGACCTTCTCCTCGTCCTCGTCGTCTCCCTACAAGTCACCGCACTGGCGTACCTCCGTGCACCCAAATGGAAAGCCTTTGCGCTCACCTTGCCCTTCCCCTTCACCGTCATCGCGCTCTCTGTTGGCCGTCCCATGGACGCCACCAATATCTGCGCCCTGCCGGTTCTCTTCGTCTACATCCAGAGCATCCGCATCCTCTACCAGCGCGCCCATTTCCCCATCGTACTTGCCATTGCCACTGCCCTTTCAGGATACGCCGTCATCGGATGGACCCTGGCCCGTCTCCTGCCCGCAACGGACACCGCATTCTGGATGGCTGCCGCAGGCGTCCTCACCTTTGCGTTCATCCTGCACAGGTACCTGCCCATCCGCCTGGAACCGGGTCACCGAACCACGCTTCCCCTCTGGCAAAAACTGCCCATCATCATCGGCATCGTCTGCATCCTGCTCCTCATCAAAACCACCCTGCGCGGTTTCTCTACTCTCTTCCCCCTTGTTGGCGTCATCGGCGCCTACGAGGCCCGGCACAGCCTGTGGACCTTAGGCAAACAACTCCCCATCCTCATGCTCACGCTCGTCCCACTCATGATCGTCTCCCGCCTCACCTGGCAGTACATAGGCTTTGGCCCCTCACTCGCGCTGGGATGGCTCGCATTCCTCTTCATCTTGCAACTCCTGCTTCGCCCCATGTGGGCCAAATGGAACGCAATGGAACGAACCGCAGACGAATCCTCAAAAATCGCATAAAGGTACACCGTATGAACCATCTCCGCCTCGCCTGGGTCTTCTTCCGCATTGGCATCCTGAACGAACTGGCCTACCGCGTCAACTTCTACGTCCAGTTCCTTCAATCCCTGCTCAGCCTGGGCATGGCCCTGGCCGGTCTTGCAGTCGTCTTCACCCACACCGACAGCCTCGGCGGCTGGCAGGCCAACGAAATCCTGGCCCTCCTGGGCATCTACCTGCTCGTAGGCGGCATGATCCAGATGGTCATCCAACCCGGCATGGAAACCCTCATGGAAGGCGTGCGCAGAGGCACCCTGGACTTCACTCTGACCAAACCCGAAGACGCCCAGTTCCTGGTCAGTATTGGCCAGGTCCGCATCTGGAAAATTGCGGACATCCTGCTCGGCGCAGGCGTACTCGGCACAGCCCTGGTCCGTCTGAACATGCACATCAGCCTCCTCCAGGCCGCCCAGTTTGGCCTTGTCCTCTTCTGTGGCTGCGCCATCATCTACAGCTTCTGGCTCATCCTGGCCACCCTCTCCTTCTGGTTCATCCGCATAGACAACATCCTGGTCATCTTCCAGAGCATGTACGAAGCCGGCCGCTGGCCCATCGGCATCTATCCAGACTGGTTACGCTTCATCCTCACCTTCCTCGTGCCCATTGCCTTCGCCGTCACCGTACCCGCCCAGGCCCTCTCCGGCCGTCTCAACCCAACCACCCTGCTCACCGCCCCGGCCCTGGCCCTGGTCCTGGTCCTCTTCTCCCGCTGGTTCTGGAAACGCGGCCTCCGCAGCTACTCCGGCGCATCTGCATAAAGCGCCCCCCTTCCTTTTTGATTTACGAACTCCAATGCTTTCACTACATTCAAAAAGAAACAAGAGTAGATTCTGGCCTTGCAACCCCGCACCTTCGTCTCGAAACACCTCCGTCACTCTCGGACAGGACCCTTGAAGCCCACGTGTACGCCTCTGGAGTGCTGAACCTCCAAAACAGTGGCCT
>JAQCGA010000149.1 GCA_027619145.1 bacterium
CAGGTTTCAGGCGTTTTTTACATGGTCTGTAGGGGCGCGGTTCCCGCGCCCGCCTGCCGCCGGGCCGAACAACGCCGGGGCGGGGAGACCCCGCCCTTACGGTAGATACTGCGAACGCAGGCGATGTCCGGGCCGGTACAGACATTGTTATGTTCTCCAGAATGTGGATTCTTTTGTGGGTTGATATTTGATGTTCAGGTGTGGTGTTTCAATCCGTTTCTGGTCTTCGTGCAGGCTGTCTACGGCGGCGGCGACCAGACCCGTAGTGAGGAGGGTGCGTTCTACGGGGTAGGCCGGTTTTCCGGTGAGGAACATGGATTCTACGTGGTTGACCTGTGGAGAGAAGAAGTTGGCCAGGGTGGTATGGGCCGGTGGCATGGGCAGGTACATTTGGGTGGAAAGGGGTGCGGCGCGGCCTTCGATGCGGGCGGCGAAGTTGAAGTCGCGCACCAGGCCGTTGAGCAGGAGTAGCGTAGATTTGAGTCCGTCGTTGTGTTCGTAGTGGTAAGCGATGGGGTCTTCTACGAGGGTTTTGATATCATTGATGGTGGGGAAGATGTGGTTGAAGCCGTTTCGGGCAGATGCCAGGGTATGGCTGCGGCAAATTGCGGATTCGAAGAGGTCGCGAGACCAGAGTCCGTTGTGGTGTGCTTCCCAGAAGCGGTCGCCTCGATAGGTTTCCAACCAGCGTACGCCGGTTTCGCCTCCGCTGCGTCGTTCGGTCATGCACTGGATGGTTTCCAGGCCGTGGAAGTCGTAGCTGTCCACGCCGCCGTAGCCCACGCCCACGGCTTCGATAATTTTTGCATCCAGGGGCATATCCAGAGGGGGAGTACGCCAGGTGACGGGGAGGGAGGAACCGGCCATGAAGGCGAAGTCCATTTCTTTTGAGATATCGTACATCTCTTTTGCCCAGTCCCAGTTCCAGGAGAGGTGTTTGTCGTTGAAGATGGGCGCTGTTTTTCCGGTGGTGCGGTACACGGCGGTGATTTGTTTGAAGAGTTCGTAGCGTGGATAAAGGCGATGGCCTTTTTCTGAGGTGCCATATTCGCCGTGTTCACCAATGAGGAGTACGCCGTCCACTGCGAGATCTTTTCCGCCCAGGGTGAGGGCGTCTGCAACTGTGGGACAGGATTGGACAGAGGGGAAGCGCTTGAGGCATTCTTTGCTGATGTCATTGTCCCGGACCTGGTCCACAAAGAGGGAGACCAGGTCCATAGGCGGGCGGTGGTGACGGCCATTCCAGCCGTAGCCTTCTGTAAAGCGGTCGAAGAAGTGCTGGGCGTGTGCGTATTTGTGGAGGATGGTAGCAATGAGCGCGATTCTAGGGCGTTTGGCCATCGAGGGTTCCTTTTGCTGTACGCAGGAGTTGTGGGTGACACGTCATTAGAACAGGATAATACGGAAGGCAGGGTTTGCACAAGTACCTTTTGCGTGCTGGAATGTGTGGGTGTATATTAAAATCTGTTTCGAATGATACCTACCGATTGTCTTTGGGAAGGAAATAGAGCCGATGGAAATTTTGCTGACGAACGATGATAGCCATGATTCACCGCTGTTTCATATCGCAATTGAAAAGCTGAAGAGACTGGGCAATGTGACGGTGGTGGTTCCGAAAGAAGAGCAGAGCTGGACGGGGAAGTCGATTACGCGGTTTGATCCGCTGCGGGTGGAAGAGATTTCGATTGCAGGAGAGCAGGTCTGGTGTTTGAATGGTCGACCGGCGGATTGTGCAAATTTTGGGATTTATCATTTATTTGAACAGAAGCCAGATCTGGTGGTGTCGGGGATCAATATTGGAAGTAATACGGGGGTGGCGTACACGTTTTCTTCGGGTACGATCGGGGCATGCCTGGAGGGGAATATTGCGGGCGTTCCTGCGGTGGGGCTGTCTCAGGTGCTGGCACCGGAAGTGTTTCGGTACTGGGACGAACACCGGGAACTTCCGGATAAGGATCTGAAACGCCTGCAAAAGCAAATTGATGAGATTCTGGACCGGGTGTTTGAGATGTTGATGGCGCGTTCGGGTTTTTATACGGAGCCGGTGACCTGGAATGTGAATTTACCGTTTCAGGCGGTTGAAGACTGGCAGATTGTTCCGGCGTTTCTGGGGCACAATTTTTATGGATCGTGTTTTAAGAAATCTGGAGCGGAGTACCGACACCAGTTGGAACGCCCGGCACCTGACGAGCGAGACGAGGCCGATGGACACGTGGTGACGCAGGGGCACGTGAGTTTGAGTCGGTTGGATATCCGTTCTTTCGGGCGGTTGGACGGGTGGATGTTGTAGGGCAATGGGCAGGTTTATGGCAATTGTGTTTGGGCGATCCGAAAATGGATTCTTGAGAATCTTACCTGAATTGGCCCGAAAGGCAGGTGTTTTTGAGGTTTTGTAGGGGCGACCCCCTGTGGTCGCCCGGCTGTTTCTCCGGCGAACCCCGGGCAGCCACAGGGGGCTGCCCCTACGAAATTCAAAATCGGTTAGACGATTTTCGGACCTATATATGGGTGTTTCTCAATGTACTGATTATCAATTGCCTTTAGGCGGGGTGAGGACGCAGCTTGCTGCGTCCTTTTTTATTTTTTGAGTTCTATCTTGATCGGTCCCACTCCGAGGTCGGAGAGGTCCAGTGTGCCGTCATTTTCGATTGCGATGTTCCGGGTGTCATCTCCGCGTGAGACGGTTGCTGTTTCAGAAGTTCCGAGGGAGAGGACGGTGTCCGGGCCAATCCAGCCTTCCCAGGTTTGATCGTCCGTTTTCTGGAGATGTGTGGTGAAGGTGAAGGTGGCGGTGCTGCCGATGCCCAGATCGTATACGGTGAAGGTGCTGTTTTCTCCGAGGAAGATGCGGAGATGGTCGGCGGAGATGTCCGGGTTGGCGAAGGCGATGCGGCTGCGGGGCTTCAGGCCGCTTTCAATGTTGGCAACGGCGTCGGGTTCGACGTGGTCCAGGAGCAGGGTTTCCCCTGCGTGGGATTTGAGGTATGCGCCTTGATAATAGCGGAAACCGGCCAGGGGGAAGTGGGTGTAGGTGGTGAGGGCGCAGTCTTCGATTTCGTCAATGGTGCCTTCACCAATGCGGATGTCGATGTCCAGGGTGAGACGAACGCCCTGGGGCGTTTCCTGGGCACTGATGATTTTGTAGGTGGAGGAGCGGTGTTCACTGGTGAAGCGGATGTGCTGACCGCCCAGGTTTTCGAGGGGTCTGGGTGCGTCTGAGAGGATGACCTGGCGGGCATTAAAATCTCCGCCGGTGACGGTGGCGGTGAAGGTGCTGGTGGTTTTTGTGATGCCGATGCCGTCCATGAGAAAGTGGTTGCCGTTGGTGAGGACGATTTTCTCGATGCCGTTTTTTCCGGTGCGTGCAAAGCCGGATTCGCCGTGGAAGGACCAGGGTTCGTTGGATTGAGGTGTGATGGGGCCGGGTTCGTGTGTGCTGAGGATGAGGTCGGTTCCAGCGGCGTGTTTCACACGGACGGCCACGGGTTCGAACGGGCCGCTTCCGGTGGCCGGGATTTGTTCGATGGTTTTGGCGATGGATGTTCCGGCCTGGGTGGATTCGATGAGGTTGATGAATTGAGAGGTAAGTGGGGCTTCGCCCGTTCGGTGGGCGAGGGTCCAGGTGAAGCTGTAAGGCGGGTCGTCCATGGAGGAGACGGGGGGTTTTCCGTTGCCGATGATGACCTCTCCGTCCTGGGCAAGTTGGCGGAAGCGGAGTTCCAGGCCGGAGTCACCGGAGAGTTTCCAGGTGGCACCCCAGGGTCCATTGATTTCACCCCGGCGGCAGTTGTAGAGGTGGGCCAGGCTGTGGAGGGCGGGGTCGTCGGTGTTGATTTTTTCGATTTCGCCGTAGCCGATGTTTTTACCGGCGGGTGTGCCTTCGGGCCAGGATTCGACGTTTTGCAGGTCGTGTTCGGTTACGTCTCCATGGGGGCCGCGGAAGCTCCACCAGTGGCCGGTTCCGCCTTTTACGCGGTGGATGTCCAGGGCATAGAAGTCTGAACCGTTGATGTCGATGAGTGCGATGGATCGGTTGTAGAGCTGGTCGGGAAAAGTCTGGTAGCGGGTTTTCCCGTGGCCCAGATCCAGGAAGGCTTCGCCGTCTGCACGGGCGGATTGGAATCCGGGTGTGAGGGCGAAGGATTGCAGGGCACCCCGGTAGAGGGTTCCGGGTTGGATGCCTTCGACTTTGACGCGGTAGTGGGTGAGCCAGTTGCCGTCCCAGAGGCCGTGGGTGGTCCAGGTGTAGGGGTACCCGAGTTGGGACAGGAGGTTGCGTTTGTGTGCGAAGAGGCCAATGTCCAGCATGTCGTCCTGGCGGTGACCACGGGCGTGGCCGTAGCGCAGCCATAATGCACGGGCGTTGTCGCCTTTTCCGCTTCGTAAAACAGCGATTCCGTACCCGTCGAAGGTCTGGCTTTCCAGGGAGATGTCCGGGCCGTGTGTTTGGATGATGGCTTCTACGGCTTCGCGGGAGATGCGGCTTTCCGGGCCGGGTTCGTAGCCTTTTCCGGCCCAGAGGATTTGTGCAAATATGGGATCGCGGTAGATTTCGAAGGCGTATTCGGCGGTTTTGGGATCCCGGGTCATGGAGTACATTTTTTCGAGTGGGGGATTGCCTTCCTGGGGACGACCGCCGCCGTCGCCAACCTGGGGGTACATGCGGCCGATGCAGATGAGTTCGGCCAGGTGTCTGAAGAGCATTTCGCTTTTGGGATCGTCGTCGAAGGTGCCGATGCCGGCGTTTTGATATTCGTCCGGGCGCAGTTCTTTGAGGCGAGAGAGGCCCCGGGCGATGGGTGGGGTTGCGTCCACGTGCATGCCGTTGTACCCGCCGGTGGATTCGTAGGCAGAGCCGTCGCGGTAGAAGAAGTTGGGAACCCAATAGCGCATCTGGCCTCCGCCGTTCCAGAGCCAGTCTGCGAGCTTTACGCCGATGCGGTAGTTGAGGGCCAGGGTGAGGGCGGTGAGGCCCATTTGTGGGTGGGGCAGGTTGGAGTGGGCACCGCCGTCGAGGGCGGCCTGTGCACCTACACGGAAGACGTGGTCTTCGATGTAGCGCCGGACGGATTCACCGGAAGTGAGGTTGAGTTTTTGTTGGGCGACGGCGAGGAATTCGCGGTCATCGTCCAGGCCTTCCCAGGCCAGGTCGTAGGCGGTGGCATAGGTGACGAAGTCTCCGGCCAGGCTGATGCAGTAGTTGATGAGGCCGGAACGGTTGATGTCTGCAACGGTTTGGGCGTTTTTCGGCCAGCGGGGTTTGCCGGGGTACTGGAGGTCGTCTCCACCAAAACGAAATCGGTCTTCGAGGTTGCCGGAGAGGTAGGCCCATTCATCGGCCATTCGCAGGAGCATGACGCGAATTTTGTGGAGGAAGGTTTCGTTTCCGGTGCGTATGTAGGCGTCGGAGAGGGCTTTGATGCCGCCGTTGAAGTGGTACCCACGGGCGTTTTGGTAAACGCCGACGAAGGCCCATTTGACGTCGCCTTTGACACAGCCGTACCCGTCATCTGGATAGTCGCCGGAGGTGAAGTCGTCGGCTTCGATGTTGTTGGAGCCGTACCATTCTCCACCCACAGGGCACTGGACCTGGTAGGGGTGGCCTTCCACGTCGGTTTTCCAGGGGTAGTATCCGCTGTATTTGAAGATGGCGTCTCCGTGGATGGGGCAGCCGACGTCCATGTTGACGAAGTGCCAGCGGGGGATTTCTGCTTTTGCGATGGCTTCCCAGAGGGTTTCATCGGTTTTGGCGGCCCAGTGGTCGGCGTTTTGGCGGGTTTTGGAGACGTCTTCAGGATGGGCGCGGCCCCAGGTGAGGGCACGTTCGAGGTCGTCTTTGCGCCAGATGGTGCGGGACTGTTTGAGTTCGTCCGGGTCTTCCCAGAGGGGCCAGCGGCGGGGCAGGCGAATTTCGCCCTGGGTGCGGCGTTCCAGGATGCCGGTGCGGTCCAGGCAGTCTACCGTGGTTTCTGCGCCTGCGCTGCGGCCATCGAACCGGAATGGCACGTTGCGCTGTACGGCGCTGGCGCGGAAGTAGAAGATGGTTTCTCCTGTGCGGTCTGGCGCGGTGCGGTCCACGAGGGAGACGTTGGCGGGCGGTGTGATGTTGACGGGTGTCTGGCCGGGCGGGACATGGAGAACGATGCGGAAGACGCGACCGAGTTCGATGCGGGTGGGTGCGTAGGTGACGGAGATGCCGTCGGAGCGGGTCATGGGATTCCTCCGGTAGAGCGATTGGGTTCGGGCGATTGACCCATAAGAATACTTGCCTGGGGGATATGCATCAATTACATTTTGAAGCGCTCTGTCAGACGTTTTTTGAGATGGATAGTTGAAGGGTGGATGGGATGAAAGATGAGGGGCAGGAAAAGCGAGGTACGCCGCGCCGAATTACAGGGTTTCATCAGGACGAGCTGGGAGATTGGGTCGCGGATCTGGAGTGTGGTCATACGCAGCACGTTCGGCACAATCCGCCGTGGCAGGTGCGGCCGTGGGTGATGTCTGTGGAGGGACGCAGGCGATTTCTGGGTGAGGTGCTGTGGTGTGTGGACTGTGTTGAGGGTGAGAATACCAACTGAATGAGGAGGGATGACATGGAGCATGTGACGATTTATCGGGAGGTGGGTCGGTACGGTGGCTGGCCTGCGAATTACGGGATCTGGTCCTGGGGAGATGAAATTGTTGTGGGGTTCACGGTGGGGTATCATGACTCGAGTGCAGGATTTCATACGCGGGATCGGAGCCGACCGTTTGTGGGGATGCAGGCACGTAGCCTGGATGGAGGAAAGACCTGGGATGTAGTGGATACGCCGTGTCGCACACCGGCCAACCGGGGGTTGTCTGCGGATGAGCATGTGAATTCGGATCTGGAGATTGGGAAGGCCGATGCGGTGGAGAATGCGCCGGTGGATTGTCCGGGGGGGATCGATTTTACGCATCCAGATTTTGCGATGATGTGCGCACGGACAGGGTTGCGGAGTGGGGCGGCGTCATGGTTTTATACGTCTACGGACCGGTGCCGATCCTGGGATGGGCCGTTTAAATTGCCGATGTTTGATCAACTGGGGATTGCGGCGCGGACGGATTATCTGGTGACGGGTTCGGATTCCTGCCTGGTGTTTTTGACGTCAACGAAATCTAACGGTGGTGAGGGGCGCGTGTTTTGTGCGCGGATGGATGAGGGGGGAAAGAAGATTTCGTTTGTGTCGTGGATTGGTGAGGAGCCGGACGGGTATGAGATTATGCCCGCGAGTGTGCGATTGCCGGGCGGGCGGATTCTGGTGGCGATTCGGTGTCAGGGTGCGGCAGGTCCGGATGGAACGAAGCCGAACTGGATTGATTTGTATGCGTCGGACGATGAAGGGGCGACCTGGGTATACGTGAACCGGCCGGTGGAGAATACGGGGAACGGGGGGAATCCGCCTGCGATGATTCAGTTGGCAGATGGGAGATTGTGTATGACGTACGGGTTTCGGGATGCGCCGTACGGGATTCGTGCGGTGTTGAGTTCGGATCAGGGGCGGACGTGGAAGGCGGTTGTGCTGCGGGAAGATGGTGGAAATCACGATCTGGGATATTCGCGGACGGTTCAGCGGGCAGATGGGAAGATTGTGACGGTGTATTATTATAACGATGCGCCGGATGGAGAGCGGTATATTGCGGGGACGGTTTGGGAGGCGTAGCAGGCGGGAACGCGAAGAGGCGAAGGGGCGCGAAAAACACGAAGCGGCACTTCCACCCCGGTTCGAATCTGAATTACGGACCGCTTGACATTCTGTGGGTGTGATGTATTTTTAGGCTCGGATGAGACGTTCATTGCATGTTTTTGTAGGGGCGACCCACCGGGTCGCCCGCCTATCTCAGGTACAGGCATCAATCATTTTTGAGGAGGAGTAGAAATGGCAGAATTGCATGGTTCATGGAAACGGGATTTTGATGTGTACGATCGGTTGAAGGATTTGAAGGTTGATTTGGGTAAGAAAGAAGATTCGATTCCTGCGCCTGCCGGGCGGCGAATTTGTATGGTGACGTTTACGCCTTCGGGGCTGGTGTTTACGTCGGGTACGGGTGGGGGGACGGGAGCGGTTACGAATGATGATCAGGATGTGGAAGCGGGGTACGAGGCTGGGCGCGAGGCGGGATTTAAGCATGTTCGCTCGCTGCATTGGGCGCTGGACCCGTATGGAACGCTGAATGATGTATGGTATTGTGTGAAGTGTATTGGGATGGTGAACTCGGCGGGCGGGGGTTCGTTTTCCAAGTCGCCCCGGGTGGTGGATGGGTATTCGAAGGTGTTCCACGATGTGTTCGGTGGGCCGATGTCTCAGTGGGCGAAGGATGGGGTGGACGCTTCGTATTCCGGCTGGC
>JAQCGA010000150.1 GCA_027619145.1 bacterium
CTCCAACCCCAATGGTGTCATGGGCCAGGCCCTGGTCAACCGCCTGGGCAATCCCGCCGCTGTTGCTACCGGCGATTACTGGAATATTGCACGCAATAATCTTACAAAAGATGGGCTGATTCCTTCCTCTCTTGTCCCAGGTCACGCCGGCCGTTTTGAAACCTCTCTGGTAATGGCCTTGCGCCCAGATCTGGTCAAGCAAAATGAGCTGGATCAAATGGGGAAAAAAGTACAGGAAAATGCTGGGCTGGATGTGGGATTCTCCGGTTCCGTTGTTCAGGTACACGGCGAATGGCAGGCAGGTGTTGGGTACACAGACAACCCTGCAGATGCTACACCCGAAGAAGGCAAAGCCATGCTGGACATCATTGTCAACAGCGTAGCGCACTTCTTCACGGCCTTTCATAAAACCTCTTACAAATCCATCTAATCCAGGGAACTCATCGCTCCTTCTTTTGAATGTCCAGATTCCGAGCAGGCCTTCAACCGTAACCACGCCACCCGCGAAACCCAGGCCTGGTTTTACCGTTGGCTTTGGAATAAAACATAAAAAAATGGTCCGGCTTGTTTTGCCGAACCCAATCTATCTTTTCTGTATATTCTCCCACAGAGGGCACGGTATATCGTGCCCTCTTTTTTTGTTTTTTAATCCTCTCTATCTTTCATCCACCTCTTCTTAATTCTCCTTAAACCACGCCACAGTTTTCGCCAACCCCTCATCCGGGCTCACCTTCGGCTCCCAGCCTAGCAACTTTTTTGCAAGCGTAATATCCGGCTGCCTTACTTTAGGGTCATCTAGCATGGCCGGTTTAAATACAATCTTGCTCTTACTCTCCGCAATCTCCAGAATCTTCTCTGCCAGTTTCAAAACGGTCATTTCAGACGGGTTGCCTATATTCACTGGCTCCAGGTAATCGCTCTGCATCAACCGATAAATCCCGTCAACCAGGTCGCTCACAAAACAAATGCTTCGAGTCTGCTTCCCATCTCCATAAATCGTAATATCATCACCGGCCTGCGCCTGAGAAATAAAATTGGGAATCGCCCGGCCGTCGTCTTTACGCATCCGCGGACCGTACGTATTAAAAATACGTACAATTCGCGTATCAATACCTACCTCCCGATGGTAAGCCATCGTCATTGCCTCAGCAAAACGTTTGGCCTCATCGTACACCCCGCGCACACCAATGGGATTTACATTCCCCCAGTAGGTTTCCGGCTGCGGGTGAATCTGCGGATCACCATAGGTCTCAGACGTGGATGCCAGAAGGAATTTTGCCCCTTTCACACGGGCCAAACCCAGGGAGTGATACGTGCCCAGCGCACCCACTTTCATTGTATGAATCGAATGCTGTAAATAATCCTTTGGGCTGGCAGGACTGGCAAAGTGTAAAATGTAATCCAGTGGGCCTGGCACGTGTACGAAATTCGTAACATCGTACCGCAAAAAAGTGAACCCCTCCCGCCCAATCAGGTGCGTAATATTATCCACCCGCCCGGTCAGTAGATTGTCCATAGCCACCACCTGGTGCCCTTCGCTCAGCAAGCGCTCACAGAGGTGAGAACCCAGGAACCCGGCCCCGCCTGTTATCAAAATGCGCATAACTGCTCCTCATTTGGCTCTGCTGACAACACAGGAAATATGAAAACTTTAAAACCTCTCGAACATCTCCAGCACATCTCTTTCAACCTTCTCCACCCATCAGTTGCATCAGAATCGCTTTCTGGATGTGTAATCGGTTTTCTGCCTGGTCTACTGCCACGCATCTCGGGCCGTCCATCACCTCTCCCGTTACCTCGTACTCTTTGTGCGCAGGCAGGCAGTGCATAACCAGTGCCTGGGTTTTTTTTAGCAATGCAGAATTGATCTGATACGGCATAAAAACTTCAATCCGACGCTTTTTTTCTTCTTCGTGCGTAGAGTCCAAAAAGAACTCCATATCAATCCAGGTATCCGTATACAGAAAATCGGCATCTGCAACAGCAGCCTCTAAATCCAGCGTTTCTTCAAACAACCCGGTCTCCCGTGCCGCTTCAATCAACTCCAGATCTTCCGATGGCCCATTGGTCTCGGGTGTAACAACCGTGATGCGAACCCCGGCCTTGGTGCAAC
The DNA here is from genome assembly GCA_027619145.1 of bacterium. The sequence goes on from JAQCGA010000150.1 coordinate 2,114, forward strand.
CTACAATCAACGAATTACACACGTTGTTGCGCACACCCACGTACACCAGGTGTGTGCCTTCCAGCTTCCCGCGTACCTCCTGGATCGTCATCAAATCCCCCAGCGCCTGGCAGGGATGATACCGGTCGCAGCACCCGTTTATAATGGGTACCTCGGCTCCGATTGCCAGTTTGCGCAGGTCTTCGTGGTGCAGCATCCGGGCCATAATCCCATCCGCATACCGCGAAAGCACTCGGGCCTCATCTTTCAAATCCGCAAGCTGGAAATTGGTAGCCCGCCAGTCCAGGTACATCGCGTGACCACCCAATTGGGTCATGCCCACTTCAAACGAGCACCGCGTACGCGTCGACGTTTTTTGAAACAGCATAGCCAGTGTCTGGCCCCGCAGAGCCTCCTCGAAACGCTCCGGATGCGTTTTCATTTCCAGCCCCGCTTGAATCGTGGCCAGAATATCTTCCGGTGTCCAGGTCTTCAGCGTAATCAAATCCATAACTCGTTCACGTTCCTCCATTGTTGCTCGGACCGCTGGCCAGTTGTTTCTCTACTTCTGCCAGCAACACCCGTTTCGCCTCCTCCAGCGACATCTTCAACTGACATCCCGAAGCCCTCGGGTGCCCGCCGCCGCCAAAAATCTGGGCAATTGTATTGACGTTAACACGCCCTCGGGAACGCAGGCTCATACGAAAGCTACCCGGAGATTCCTCTTTGAAGAAAAGTGTCGCCTCAATGCCATCAATAGACATTGCCTGGTCTACCACCAGATCCATTTCACCACCCATCTGATAGGTCTTGTGGTCCACCACCAGAGTATTTACTCGACCATCCAGGTGAAGCTCCAGCGTAGCCAGGGCCACGCCCAGGGTTTTGATGGTCTCAAATCGCTCGCGCGCGAACAGTACATCTGCAATCATTTCTGGCTCTGCACCCAGGTCTACCAGTTGGGCACACACCTTCAACGCGTGTTTCGGATGGGAAAACTTGAACAGTTTGGTATCGTACGCAATCCCGGCATATAGTTGGGTGGCCATTTCTGGACTCACCGGAATCCCCACAGCCTGAACAAACCGATACACCAGTTCGCTTGCGGCACTGGCGTTGGGGTCCACCAGGCGAACATCGCCTTCTTCGTCTGGACTGGTGTGATGGTCGATAATCAACTTTTGCGCATCCCCGGTCAGCAGGTCTGCTACCTCGCCAACCCGCTTGGGATCCAGCGTGGGCGTATCTACAAAAATGCCTCGAGAAAACGAAGGCGAACCCGGTAGCGCCCCAACATATTCAATACGATCAAACCCTGCCAGGAACGCAAATTTTTGATTCGGCTTCTCATCACATATCACCATTCGATAGGGCCGGTTCAAATAGGCCAGCGCTTCGCCCATAGCAAGCATCGCCCCAATGCCGTCCCCATCCGCATTCCGGTGGGTAGAAAGCAGATACGTTGCATCCGAATCTAAAAAAGCCCTGGCTTTATTGTAATCCATAAAAACGGTCTCCGGGCAAACCCTGGTTCCGGTCAAATAACTTTGCGTCTATATGGGGTATGAATATAAGTATTTTACATCCAATCCGTATGCTACTTTTCATCTTCCATTTCTTCAATGTCATCTACAATCCCTTCTACGTCTGCTGCTGTAAGCCGGTAACTGCGCAACTGAAAGGTCTGCGCCGAATCATAATCCATCACACCGGTTGAATGAAAAATGACCCCGTGCGCCAATGCAGCTGCCCGCCGGCTCAAAATTCCAGATTGTACATCCCGTGAAACCAGGCGAATCGCCCGCTCGTACGGATGCCCGTACCCACCACCGCCCGCTGTTTCTATTCGTACCCGGTCGCCCCGCTCCAGTCGAAGGTGCTCCACTTTGCCCTGGTGCGGTAAATGCTGCCAATGCCCTTCCCGAAAAATCTGTACCCGGGCGACCTCACCTCGTGCGCCGCGCTGCAAGCCGCCTGGCCCACGGCGAAATCGATCGCAAAACAGGGTGAGAAACGCAGGCCCTTCCAGAACTTCAAATTCGAAAACCGTTCCCATTCCACCCAGGTAACGTCCGGCACCACCTGAACCCGGACGAAGCGCGTACGTTTCTACACGAATCGGGTACTCCCGCTCAATACGTTCCAGGGGCGGCAATTCAGTAAACCGTGTTCCACTATCCCCATTACTCAGCCCGTCTCCTTTCCCACTTGCCCCACCGCCACCACCCAACGTCAGCCGCATCAGGTACGGATCTCCGTCCTGTATTCCTTGTAAAATGAGCAGAGATGCTCCACTACCGCTTCCGGCCACACCCCGGCCATGTACCCCTTGAGAAAGCGCCTCCAGCGCACCACACAGAATTCGGGCAACCACTTCCGGCGTGGCTCCACCTACAGCCCGAGGAAAACGGGCGTCCAGAAAAGAGGCCTCTGCTACAGTCACATCCAGACATTCCCAGACAGCGCCATGGCGAGGAACTTCTGGGAACAAATGACGTAACGCAACCAGACACGCTGCACGCACCGCATCTGCCGAACAATTCATCGGCCCCAGAGTCGGCCCACTGCTACCCCTGAAATCGAAATGCACCCGGCCCGCATCAACCCGTACACAGTGCCGCCGCTCACTAAGAGCATCAACCACGCCGTCTCCGTCCAGACGGTCCCGGCAAAGATAATCTCCTTCTTGAATCTCCGCAACTGTTGCCGCCATTGCCTCCTGGGTGTGTGCCGCCACACAGGCCACACTGCCCATCACCACCTGTGTTCCAAAGCGCGCAAACAGCGCCTCCATTCGTCTCACACCCGCCTGCAACCCGTCCACCATAGCCTGAAAGTCACCCAGGAACGCCTCGGGGAACCGACTGTTCGCGGCCAACAAATCAACCAGTCCCCGGTCCAACCGCCATCCCTGCGCAATCATCACCGGAGTCAGACGCACGCCTTCTTGCTGCACATCTGTTGCGCCCGGACTCACACCACCCACTGCGCGGCCACCCAGGTCACCCAGATGGCCTGCACAGGTCATCAATCCTGCCCGCTGACCTCCCACAAAAAAAGGAGCGACCATCCGGAGGTCGCACAGCGAACTGCCGCCGCAATAGGGATCATTGCTCACATACACTGTGCCCGGCTCAGCCGAAAGCTCCCATCCTCGCCAGGCCATGATCCAGGTTTCTAACAATGCAGACTGAAATGGATTGCTCTGACTGCCCTGGGTCCAGGCCGTACCGTCCGGGCCAAACACCACCGAGGCACACTCTCCCTCAACAGACAGCCCTGTACTAAAGGCTTCCCGTCGGAACACAGCCTCGGCCTCATCGGCCGCTGCCTGTACACGCGCCCACACCCGCGTCAACGTTAATGCGTCTACCACCTTGCTTTCCACAACAATCCTCTTGCTCTGGTTTCGCCTGGCTTCAGATTTCTAAGCACAACGTACCCCGCGTGTCTACACGCACCACCACCCCAGGCGGCACAACCGTTGTTGCGCCTGCTTCCTCAATCACCGCTGGCCCGACCATGAAACATTTCGTATTCAGGTTTTCACGGTTAAACACCGGGCAGGTAAGATACTCGCCGTGAAACCAAACATCCCGTTCGCCAGAGGCGATGCCATCTCCACCTTCCCACGCCGAAGGCAACAACCGTTCAAACGGCCGGTCGGCTTCCTGAATCACGGTGGTTCGAGCTTTTCGCAACCGAAGAGAATATCCCTCCATGAGCGTACCAAACGCACGGTACCGAGATTCAAAAAGATCGTACAGGGTTTGTACCGCCGGAGCAGGCTGGTCCAACTCCAGCACAATACCGGTTTCCTGCCCACCATATCCCACTTCCACTTCGTACAGAGTCCGCGTGGTTTTCGAATCTACATCCAGCCGCCGAAGTGCCTCTTCGCGCTGCGTTTCAAATACCGTTTTTAATTGCGCCATGCCATCCGAATCTACCGCCACATCCAGTCGCACAGACCGGATCTCTCTCGCCTGTGCCAGCAGTCCCCCCCAGGCAGAAAACAACCCCGCACGATAGGGAACCAGAATTTTCGAAATGCCCAGGTCTTGCGCAATTCCGGGCGCATGTAGCGGACCGGCCCCACCGTAAGCCACCAGAACCAGCTCGTCCAGAGGAATCCGTTTCTCCAGCGCCAGCAACCGGATGCATTCGGCCATTTTCTCTTCCACAACTTCTACAATGCCCGCCGCCGCCGCTTCCGGTGTCAGCTTTAAGGGTCGGGCAATCCGCTCGGCAACCGTGCGCCGGGCCGCTACAACATCCAGTTTGCGAACGCCACCGGGAAGCCGCAATTCTTTGCCCACACGCCCCAGGATCAGGTCCGCATCAATCACCGTAGCCTGAAGGCTCTGTTTCCCATAACAGGCCGGCCCAGGGTCTGCACCCACACCCTCTGGTCCAACTTCCAGCCCGCCGCGTGCACCTACCTTTGCCACGCTCCCACCACCTGCGCCCAGCGTAGCAATATCCAGCGACGGAATCGCCACCGGAAGCCCAAAGTCCAGTTCTCTGGATTCCGTCAACGCGGGTACACCACCGGAAACCAGACAGGCGTCGAAACTGGTCCCCCCCATGTCACAGGCCACAAACGACGCCACGTTGGAAGCCGCACACAAATATTGTGCTCCCCACACGCCTGCAGCAGGCCCGGAAAGCGCCGTTCGAACAGCAGCTTCGGCACTTCGTGCTGCAGGTGCCAGCCCGCCATCTGAAGTAACCACCCACAACATTGCGCGGCATTCAATTTCTTCGAGCCGGCTTTCAAGCGCATCCAGGTACGTTGCCATCAGCGGGGTCACGTACGCACTGGCCGCCGCCGTAGCCGTCCGTTCAAATTCCGACGCAACGCCACATACCTCGCTCGCAGCAATCACCCGGCGTTCCGGCCACCGGTTTCGAAGAGCCTGCACAGCAGCTTGCTCATTTTCCGGCGAACGCGTCGCATGTAAAAAACTCACCACAACCACCTCAGCACCGGCCTCCCACAGATGTTCCGCCGCCGCCGTCACCTCATCCAGTACGACCGGTGTTACCACACCATCCGGACCACTCCGCTCGCTCACCTCCAGCCGGAAGGCCCTCGAAATCAACGGCTCAAAAACCACCTCCTGCCCATAGGGCTTCCGCCGGTTGCGCCGTCGCAGCGCCAGCACGTCCCGGAAACCCTGCGTGGTAATTAACCCACATTGCGCCCCTTTCCGTTCAATCAACGCATTGGTCGCTACCGTGGTCCCGTGAAAAATTTCGTCCACATCTCCAGGCACCACACCGCAGGCCTGTAGGGCCTCCACAAACCCCTGGCTAAAATCGGCCGGCGTGGTATCCACCTTCACCGCATGAAATTCCCCATCGGCATAACAAACCAGGTCCGTAAACGTCCCACCAATGTCGATTCCCACCAGAACCATAAAACCCGCCCTGACTCCTGATCCCTGATCCCTGACCCCTGATCCCTGACCCCTGACCTCCCCTATTTAATCCACCCCATCGGATCCAGCGGTTGCTCACCTTCCATAATTTCAAAATGCAGTTGAGGCACGCCGTCTACACGACCCGTGCTACCCACCTGCCCTAAAGTGGCACCCTCAGCCAGAAGTTGAGACCGGTTCACCTGAACAGATGCCAGATGGCCGTATAGCGTAAAAAAACCGCCCGGGTGGCGCAACAGTACAAACTGACCGTATCCTGGAAACCAATCTACCATCACCACTTCGCCTGGGGCCACAGCTACGACATCTTTGCCTTCGGGCGCGGCCAGATTGACGCCCCGGTGAAACGTCCAGGTCTTCAGTTCTGGTTCCTGGCGCCGCCCGAAACGCTCTACAACTTTCCCGGCTACCGGTTTGCGCAGCTTGCCCCGATGTCCAGGAAAATCAAACGGCGGCAATTCCGTCAACTGCTTTCGGCGCTGGAGTTCCTGAATCATCTGTGCAATTCGTTCGCTGGACTCGGCCAGGGCCGCTTCTGTCTTCTGAATCTCCCTGCGCCGGGCCGAAGCGTCTACCCGCAACCGTCTCAGCTCTTTCTCGCGTTGCGTCACGTGTTCAGAAAGACGCTGCTCAGATACCTGTTTGGCTTTTAATAACGCCCGTTGATGCTCGTGCTGGGTTTGTTGAAGTTGCAACACATTGTCCACCCGCTTTCGAGAAACGCGGATGGCTTCATAATCTTGCCGATCCTGTTCTGCAATACGAGAAAGATAGCGCACCCGCTTTAGCGCAT
>JAQCGA010000151.1 GCA_027619145.1 bacterium
GCGGAGACACGTAGCCGGGGTGGGTTGACGTCGTTCGGTGTGGGGCTTGTGGAGGAGATGAATCTCTTGGGCATGCTGGTGGACGTGTCGCACATCAGCGAGCACGGGTTCTGGGATGTGATGGAGGTATCTGCAAAGCCAGTGATCGCTTCACATAGCAACTGCAAGGCCGTGTGCGACCATCCGCGCAATTTGAACGATAAACAGATTAAGGCGCTGGCGGAAAATGGAGGATCGATGGGGGTGACGTTTGTGCCATCGTTTGTGGATGCAGAGAAGCCCACGCTGCAGCGACTGCTGGACCACGTGGATCATGCAGTGCAACTGGTGGGTGCGGATTACGTGGGCATTGGGTCAGATTTTGACGGAGGCGGGACGCTGGTGGAGGATGCGACGGTGTTTCCGCAGATTACAGAAGGGCTTGCTGGACGCGGGTATACTGAGGAGGATTTGCGGAAGATTTTAGGTGGGAATCATCTGCGTGTTTTGACGGAGGCGATTGGAGCCTAAGGTCGAATGCAGGGACTTGCCCCCTGGATTTTTGAGATCCTTTTAGCGACTGGGGTCCAGCAGACCGAGCCGAACCAGACGCTGTGCCAGGGCATAGATGTCTTTTTTGTCTCCCTCTCGACGAATTCCCACGGCCACTACGAAGACTCGAACTATATTTTTCTCCACCTGATAAATAATCCGATACTTTTCTCCTGCGGCTCGGAGGCTCCGGTATCCGGCAAGTTCTTGTACGAGAGGTTTGCCCTGTTTTGCAGGATCCTCGGCCAGTTTGGTGATCCGGTCTCGAATTTGTTGCTGTACCCGACGGTCCGTGATTCCATGGAGCATTTTCAGGGCTACAGGAGAAAGGATGACCTGATAGGTCACAGGTTCAGCTCTTTCTGTGCTTCCTCCCAGGAAATACCCTTTCCCTCTTGAATCTCTTTGACGCCTTGCCGTATAGACATCATGAGATCTTCATCTCCCATAATCTCCATCGTCTCCAAAATTGCTTCGTAGAGATCCCAGGACATCAGGGCCAGAACCGGTTTGCCACGGCGTGTTACTGCAATGGCCCCTGTTTCCGGGGAATCCGAAAGTTGTTCGGGCAGGCGGGTCAGGTTGCGCCGCACATCGACCATCGCCATTGTTTTGGACATGATATTTACTCCCTGAGAAAATTTTCCAACTGTACTTGAATCTGTACATCTATATTCAATCATACGGAAATGGCTTTTCTATGTCAAGGGCTGTCTGGTGGCCCAGGTTTGTGGATGGTCTTTGCATCTTCCTGGTAACAAAATCTGGGGCAGGTGAGTCAAAAGGGGTGAAGCGCAGTCCGATCACCGGAAGAAACAAGCCCGGTGCAGAGCGTTTGTATTCAAGGAAGGAGTGATGATTTGGCATCATCAGATCTCGCAGAGTTCCTTGGGCGGCATCACCCATTTGCAGAGGCTGCGTGTGTGTGGGGCGATGGTACTTTGCCCCTCCGGGAATGCTTTTATCTCGGTAAAGAAATCCCGCCGCTGGAATACGTGACCTCCGTGCGGAGCCTGGTTTTCAAAGGTGAACTTGTGCTTGTTCTCCAGAACCGGCACAGTACGCATATTCTTCCGGGCGGGCGCCGTGAACCGGGCGAGACGCTGGAAGAGACGTTGCGGCGCGAGGTGATGGAAGAGTCGGGCTGGACGATTTCGGGGATTTCTCTGGTCGGGTTTATGCACTTTCACCACCTGAAGCCCAGGCCACCGGGATACGGCTATCCGCATCCGGACTTTGTGCAACTGGTTTATGCATCGGAAGCTGTTACCTGTGTGCCGGAGTCCAGAGTGCCCGACGATTATGAGGCCAAGGCGTACTTTTGTCCGAATGAGGATCTTGAAAAGCTTGGAATTGCTGAATACGAGCTTCATTATCTTAATACCGCGTTAAAGACACGCCAATGCTCATAAGTTTATTGGATAATAAGACGATGAATCTGCCCTGGAATCTCACGTTTGAAGATGTTGCGGGTCTCGTTGGATTGGATACGGACGCACGCATTACGGTTGTTGAACCCTCGCGACCGTTTGGTGGGTACACGGGTGAAAAAGCATTGTTGAAGGTTGAGGTCGGGAATAAGGTTTCACAATATGTGCTTCTGAAACGGACCCAGGCGGCGTGGGCAGAGCGCGAAATGCAGGCGTACCGGGCCTTGAATCTGGCCGGTGCGCCTGTTGTTACTTACTATGGATTACATGTACCTGGTGATGGCCAAGCAGTGATTGCTGTTGAGTATTTGCAGTATGCGATCGATTGGCCGATTTCACCGGGGCTTCATCTGGCCTGGGCGGCTGCGGCTGCGGCCCTCGCTCGATCTCCAATTCCTGAAGCGGCAGAATTGCTCCATGTGTGGTTTCTACCTGAACAGGATACGATTCTCGCCGGTCTGGAGGAAGTGGCAGGAGATTCCGATCCGGCGCTCCGTGTGGCGCTGGCAGAGGTCAACACGGAGCGAGTGCTGGCACGTGCCCGAGAAACTCTGGCCTCTTTTCTGGCGCAGGTAGATGCTTTGCCGAGAGGGTTGACACACGGTGAATGTTATCCGATGCATATGGGCCGGCGAACGCCTGATGGACCTGTTGTTTTTTTTGATATAACCAGTGCAGGCATTCGCCCCCGGTTCTTTGACGTTCAGGGGTTGATTGTGGACCACGGTGAGCCGTATGAGATTGGGGATGTTACGCCTGTGCTGGAACGATTCTGGAAGGAGTACGATTCTTCAATACCGTGGGATATGTTTCGTTGGGAGGTGGCTCTGGTAGAGGGACTCGTGGCGCTTCGCTCGATCGGTACCCAGATGCGCTTCTTGCGTGCGGGACAGGGAGAGGCATGGCAGAATACAGAAGAGATCAGGCGTGGGCATTTCAAGTGGCTCCGGCTGTCTCTGGCCAGAGCTGAAGAGGTTTTGACAGCGTGGGAACGAGGGGGACTCGGGTAGACTGTTTGAAACAGTGGATTTATAGGGTGGAAAAACGAAAAAGGAGAAGGCGACGGTCGTCAATGACTGTCGCCTTCTCTGTTGGTGGTGTATTACAGCTATGGTGCAATCAGGTTTTCAATCTCTGATGTAACTCGGATGAAAATATCTGGCTTCAAACAGGCAATCCTTTTGACCAGTATTGATTGTTCAAGGGATGCAAGTGCGTCGGCTTTGATCTTGCTTCTGTGTTTTAATGTATCCGGTTGTTCGACATCTGTTACTTCGATGATAACGGAGTAAGGCCCTGGTTTGAGGTTTGTTGTTAGACCACAAACCAGGACGTCAGCAGATTGTTGATTGTAAACATCGTTTGATAGAATGAGAACAGGGCGGACTTTCTGGGCTGAAAGATCGGAGAAGGGGAACGGAACGAGAGCGATGTCTCGCTGCCTATAAGTACCCATTCCAGACCTCATCCTCTTTGTTGTTCCAGAGTTTTTCGAAAACAGGTTCAGCCGCGTTGGGGAGTTGCCGACGCAATTCTTCTTCGTCTTCCTGCTCCGGTATCACCACGAGCACAACCGTTTCTCGTGGAAGGTTGAGGTCGGTTGTCAGCTCAACGGTACGATTACCTTTATATATTGCAGACAATGTTTTCATGTGTATTCTCAATTGAGTCTCCGCCAGATCCTGTTTTCAAATAAGAAAGGTTACCCAATCAATATACTCCGAAATCTATAGTCTGTCAATTGGGCAGCTCCTGGAATTTCATCAATCACAGTTCCCACGGGCGGTCTTCCAGACCAAAGCGTTCGGCCAGCCAGCGATAAGAAATGTGGAGAGATTCTTCGGTGGGACGGTGGCCTGCGCCGTGGTGGTAGAACCCAATGGCTTCTTTGCAGCCGTAGAGGTCGTACACTTTCTGGGCTTCCAGGATGTACTGCCATGTAGCAGGACGGTCTGCTTCACCGCCAAAGAGGAAGAACGGGCGTGGTGCGTGGAGGGCCAGGAGGTGGTGGTGTGCCAGGGCGAAGTCCGGGCGGTCAATTTGTTCGCCCAGGTACCAGGGTGCGTCCCAGTTGGTGAAAGCGAAGCCGATGCCGGGGTCCGAGCAGATGGTGGCCTGCAGGCGTTCGTCCAATGCGCCGGTATAGAGGGCGATTTTTCCACCGAGGGAGTGGCCCATGATGCCAATGCGGTCGTGGTCAATGTCGTGTTGGTCCAGGAGGAGGTCCACGGCCCGGCTGGCGTCCCAGGCGAGTTTTCCCATGCCGGTCCAGTCCGGGTTGTCGGAGAGGAGTTTTTCAGCCCCGGCCTGCCACCACGCAAAACCTTTGTTGTCTTCTGGTTCGGGTACGGTGTTGTAGGGAAATGCCTGAGAGCAGACAACGACGTACCCCTGTTGTACCAGGTGACGTGCGAACTGGATATTGGGCGCTTCGGTGATGGGTTCAAGCGTTTCGAGGCTGATGCCGGCCATCCGGTCGGGTTCATAAAAAGGAATGACCATGCCGGGGGAGGGGGACGCTCGCCGTTCGGTTGGCTCCATGAGCAAGAGGGTCTGGCGGGTTTCAGGTCCGGTTGGTTGTTTGAATACCGTCCCGGTATAGCCTGGCTGTTCGAACGTTTGGACGGCTTCTGAGCGCATGTCGAAAATGTCGAAGGACGGGGTTCCGAGCACGGTATTCCAGCGTTGTTTGAGCGCGAGGCGTTCCGCATCCCATATCTCTGGAGAGGTGGGGCGACCGTCTGCAAAGATAGGCGAGATGGGTTCTGGATCGCCAAGGTCGCTGGTGCCGGGCTGGCTGAATTTAGGTGCGAGTGGTTCCATTCAGAATAGGTCCTTCCGGATCAGGGTGAATTCAGGCTGGGACTGCGGTGGGACGCACCGGTCCAAATGCCTGGATGCGTTCGGTGATGTGCTGCAGGCGATCCAGATCTGCATCCGGAGGCACGTTGTCCGAAACGCCAAAGATGAGTCGCTCGCCAGAACCCAGGTTTTCAAATACATCGTCCATATATGCTTCAAAGGCGTTGTCGTCCATCGATTCTTTGAGCAGGGCAACGGAGGGGATGCCGCCCCAAACGGTGATGTTGGGACCAAAGGATTGTCGGATTTCGGCGAGGGTGCATTTTGTCATTGGCGCAGGACAAACAGACTCTGCCACGTCGAAGCCGCAGGCGGGATAGAGGGGGAAGAGGGCTTTGTTTTCCCCGTCGGTATGGGTGAGCAGGTGTTTGCCTGCGGCGTGCACCCGAGCGCTTACTTTTTTAAGCCAGGGTGCAATTTCAGTTTCAAAAAATGGTGGCCAGGTAAGGTCCTGGTCGTAGTTGCCGCCCCAGAAAACGACCTCGGCATCGCAGGCGAGTAGCGCATCCAGGGTTGCTTCGAAATAGGGTTCCATTCGTTCCGCGAGGCGGTAGAGGGCTTCGCGTTCGTCCATGTACAGGTAGAAGAACCGGTCCATAGGAGCCAGTTCATGCAGGATCATGTGAAGCGGCGAAGCTGCGACCGGACCACGGGCAACGGCGATGCCCCGGTCTCCTACGCGCTGCTGGAATGTGCGGTAAGCGTCTGGCGTGGGGATAACTTCCAGATGGTCGAAAACCTGTGCGACGGCTTCGAAATCGTCTTTTGATTCGATGGCGAAGGATTTGAAAAAGGGTAAGGAGATTCCCGCCTGGGCCATGTCTGATGTGCGATGCAAGTGGGTGAAGACTTCGCCTGCGGAGGTTCGAATGCGCGTGGTGAGGTTCTCTCCATCGTCCTTCGATTCAACGGGCAACCCCTTGAGTTCTACGCGGTACGGATAATCCCGGTGGTTGTCCATGCCCAGCCCGCGCAAGGAAACATCGCGGCCACCCTGGATGGTAAAGTCTGCACCGACCGCATGACAGGCGGTGTTCAGAACTTCGGACATTTCAACTGTGTTCCGACCGACGAAGGGTTCTGGCAGGGTATTTCGAGCGCGCAGAGCAATGCACCAGAGGTCCATACGCGGAGCCCAGGGAATCTGGTCGGTAGGTTCGCCCCGGATGGCGGCTAACATTCTTTCTTTGTGGGTCATTGGAAAGATCCTTTCAGATCAGGAGCGTTTTACATTCCAGATATTTTCGTTGCCGGGTGCTACCAGGCCGGGTGTGCGAACCTGGATCCTGCGTTTGCCTGTCAGGTTGAGATTTACAATGGCCAGGTCACTCGTGTCTTCGAGGGATGCGGACTGGATTGCTGGTCTTCCTCCGAGGATTTCGTACACCACAACGAAGCGGCTTTTGGCTTTGCGGTTTCGCAGGACGAGGGTGTCGAAGTATTTCCTGGGATGGGTCGGAATCTCGAATTGGCTGCGCCAGCCCGGGGATCGATAGGTGATGAGTTCGGAGCAGGGTGTGCGGATATGCGCACGAACTTTTTCTTTGCCGCGCCCCCAGGTTGCCGTCCAGCCGCAGTCGGTTTTGCCCGCAGACTGAAAATCGAGCAGCGGGTAAAAGGAGTGCTCCTGGTAGAGACTTTGTTTGCGTGATCGAAGTTCTGGACCGTTTAGCGAGAGGCTTCCGGGTGGGGCCAGTACGCGGCTGTTGTAATCCTGGGTTTGCCCACCTTCCACGTCGAATACGTCTATGAGGATGGGCAGGCCGTCTTGTTTTTTCAGCAATGTGAGGGCACGTCGTAAGGTTGCACCGCTTTTGAGGTGGACGGAAAGGTCTGCGTACCGGGCAGTTCCCTCGACGCAGAATCCGTGTAGAACGCTTGGTTCGGCAGGGTAGGCGTTTTCGCCGTTGACTGTTACGGTCTGGTGGCTGGGCGTGGCTTTGACCCATTGGTTGCCGGGGTGGTCGCAGATGTATCCAAGGTCTGGGAAGATTTCTCTGCCACCAGCATACAGTTGTACTGTGAGAGGACCGGCGTGTCGATGGCCGCGCAGTCCGTCTTCGCCGAGGACGTACATCTGGATGCGGTTGCGGCCGGAGCCGTAGCCGAGGCAGGCGAGGTGGCGGCCTTCGTAATAATGGTTGAAGGCTTTTCCGGTTCCTGGGCGACGGGAAGGTTTACTCAGGTCTGTATTGAAACGCGCGAATTCAGACGCAGGACCCTGGGGACCGGGAATGAGGATATTGCACCGTTGTGCTGCAATGTCAGCCGTGCGCTGTGGGACAGAGCTGTATTCGTAGCTGTCGTCGAGTGGAGGATGCATGCCCAGAGGGGTGGCGATGTCTGCGAGGGCCTGGAATGCGGAGCGATAGAGGCCTTCGCCGTACAGGTCTTTGGTGCCTCGCAGCATTTCGGGGATTTGCCAGAGGTCTTCGCCGATGGGTTTGTGGCCGTAGATGGGCGATTCTTTCATGGACCCGTCCGGGTGGAACTGGGATTCCAGGATTTTATGGAAGCCTTCCAGGCCGGAGGCGAGTTCCTTTTTGTTGTTGTATACAAGTCCGAAGGCGATGCGTGCGGCGCGGATGGAGCCCGCTTTGTTGGTGACGTATTCGTATGCCCGGGTATCCAGGTAGAGTTCCAGGAGGAAGCCCTGTTCGATCTGTTTCCGGGTTTGGGGAGCAATGGTTTTTTTGACCAGGTCGTAGCCCTGGAAGCAATGGAGGAAGTTGACGCCTGTGGTGGTGAGTTCTTTGGAAATGCGGCTGCTTCCCCATAAGCCGGTGGCGACTTTGGTGACGCGGGTGGTCGTTTTTTCGTGGCCATATCCGTGTCTGCCGTCATATACGCCGATGCAGGCGTTGCGTTTGAAGACGGTGGGCAGGACTTCGCAGTTGTCCACGGCGTAGCCGGGGTCTGCATCTACAACGTCCTGGAAGTAGCTCTGGAGCGGATAGCCGGGATAGACGTTTGCCATGCGTACAAGAATATGTTCGATTGCTTTTGCGTACTGTTTTTTTCCGGTGAGTGCATAGGCGATGCCAAGAGGCTGAACCTGATCCAGCGCCCACTGAAGTTTCATGGACCGGATGCTTCCGGAAAAGGAGACATGGATGGGCTGGTTGACGAAACGCCCTGCTTTTTCACCCAGGCGCCAGTCGTCGGTGTTGTGTTCTTCTTTGAGGATATGGAACGTATAGGTTTTGTTCAATCGAGGGAGATGGAGGGTGCCGTTGTCTGGATATTTTTTGTTGGGATATACGATATGGCAATAGGGACATTCCAGCCGATCCGGATTTTTCCAGTCCCATTTCCAAAAGTGGCTGTTAATGCCTTCGGGTGATTTTTTGTGTACGCAGTTGGGGCAGAAGTTGCCGCCTGGGTTCCAGGGGCCGGTATCGGA
>JAQCGA010000152.1 GCA_027619145.1 bacterium
TGGATCCTTCTATGTTTGCAGGTAAAATTGCAGCTTGGAAGCGTGCGGCGAAGCTGGCGGCGGTCCAGCAGGACGACGGGGACGACGAAGAGGAGGCCCTTTTGAGCGCGGGTGTCCGGGTAGCGCCGCTGAAGTCCGATTTCACCTACGGGCTGCGGTTCGTGCCCGATGGGCGGTATTTCGTGGTTGGTACGGCGAGTTTTGGAAGCGGGGCGGATTACGTCGATACGTTCGGGTACCTGGATGCGAACGGCGACGGGAAGGCGGACCCGGTGGAGGGGGTCGGTGGGAAGAGCGTAGCCAATATCAACATTCCCCTGCACCGGTTTGACCAGGCCGGCGGCGGCGGTGGAGGGCCGCAGGTGGCGCAGGGGCCGATTTCCGTGGTGGACAAGAACCGGCGGTTGCTGGGCCTCCAGGGGCCGAACTTTGTGGTACCCCGGGCGGATCTGGAGGTGGTTTTGCCGGACGGCCGGACGACGACGGTGGCGCAGGCGGGACTTTCCGGACAGATCGTGAAGGGAACGAGGGTGGCCGTGGAGGTTCAGCAATCGCAGGAAGGTCCGCTGGCGGCCGTGCGCATTCGCATACTGGGGCAGGGCGATACGCCGCCTGGGGGGCCGAACCAGCTGGTGGGCGCGGTTGAGACTGCGGACCTCCAGAACGGCAAGGTGAGCCTGGCCGGGCCGTTGTTCCTGCTGACGGACGGGACGGTGTTTCTGAACGAAGAAAACAATCCGATGCAGTTTTCGGACCTGCGGATCGGGACCGTGGTGGAAGTGGAAGGGGGGCCGAACCTGCCAAACGACGAGTTGCCGACGGCCGTAAGGGTGAAGCGCGTATCCGGCGGTGGCGGCGGTGGCGGGGGACAGGCGGCAGCCTTCAACGGTACGCTGCTGCGCGTTGTAGAGCCCCAGGGCGAAAAGCTGGGTCGGCTGGTGTTGAGCGGACCGGTGTTCTCATTCGACGCGTTCGGAACCCAGGTGATCGGGCCGGCACCGGATCGCCGCAGGCTCAGCGTGCGGGACCTTCAGCAGAGTACGCAGGTGGTGGTGTTGTTTCAGGAATCGAAAGAGCCCGGACGTCCGCCGCTGGCCGTCCAGATCAAGGTGCTGGGAGCCGGGGAGTCGGTACCGGCGCCTACGGCCGGACAGCCTCAGTTCGTAGGCCCGGTGGCTTCCATCAATTTTGAAAACAACCGCATCCAGATGGCGTTTCCGATCGCGTTCAATGCGCAGACCGTGTACGTGGACGAAGCCGGCAACAGCCTCTCCCGGGCGGATATCCAGCCGGGGGCACAACTTGCCGTAACAACGGCCCCGACACAGGTCGGGGTGCCCGTTGCGCGCCAGGTCAAGAGGCTTCGTTCGGTGGACAACCAGCCGCCGGAGCAGATTCTGAATGCGGTGTTTGTGACCCCGAACGGCGATGTCCCGATGAAGAATGCCATCGGGGTGCCCCTGAACGCGCAGGTGCGCGTCGAGTTCGACCGTCCGTTGAACGAGCAGGCTCTGGAATCCATCGAAGGCTACATCTACGAACTTGGTGAAGACGGCGAAGATGTGGAGTTGAGCACCCGCATCGACGGCGGAAGGCTGGTGGTGGAGATGACCCTGAAGGCCGACACGGTCTACGAAGCGGTGATCGTCCTGGAGAACGGCGTTGAGTTTTTTGCCCAGTTCTCCACGGGGCAAACCCTGCCGGCGATGGAAGTGGTGTCGATCTCCCCCGAGAACGGAACATCGGGGGTGGCAACGAAAACCAGCATCTCTGTGACTTTTAACCGCCCGATCGACCAGGAGGACGGCGAGGTCAACGCGGATCTGTTCGTTCTTCCGACGCCGTTGAGCGGAGAGATCTCGTCCGAAGACCTGGAGATCAGTGCGGACGGGATGACGGTTTCTGTGGATGTGGAACTGGAGGCCGACCGGACCTACCTTGTGGTGGTCTACGACGCCGCGAGCACCGACGGATTCCAGATGCGGACGCTGGTCAAGAGCCGGTTCTCCACCGGCACACTGGGCACGGGCAGGGTGACCGCAAACTTTGACAACCCACCGGGTGTGTTTTTGTCTCCGAACCCCCGGGAATGGATCGGTTATGCCTATCTGTTGCCGGATACGCTGGACGTTGAAAACCTGGAGGGAGATGAAACCGACCGGCTGGGCGTGGCATTCGATGTGGTGGAAGGCGGGATGGGGGTAGAGATCCAGAACGTACCGGCGGGGCATTATTTTATTGAAGGGTTCATGTTCATCGAGCACGGCCCCGGTGGCACGGAACTGGGTCTTCTGGGAGTGTACGAAGATGCGGCGGGCGATCCCATCGTCCTGGATATGGTGGAGGGGGGCACGGTCAACGTCCGGATCAAGCTGAAGTCGGAACTGCGTTTGACCGACAGCAAGCCGAAGCCGGGGCAGGGCGGTGTGGCCTCCGGCCGGACGCAGCTTTCCCTGCAGTTCTCGGAGCCTTTGCAGGTGAACCGGGGTGTGATGGCGTTGAATATGAAGATCGACCCGCCCATTCAGGGCTTCGACCCGAGGCGGGATCTTCTGATTAACCGGGAAGATCCGCGCAAGGTAGAGGCCAGGGTGACGCTGGCGGCAAATACCGATTATCTTCTGACGGTCCTCTACGCCCAGGGCGTATCGGGCGCGGGGTTGTCCGACGTGGCGGACATTCCGTTCAGCACGCGGACGCAGTTCGTGGCCGGCAGCATCGCCGGAAAGGTGACCCTGTCCGACGGCAGTACGCCGAAAGGCTCGATCATTCTGGGCAACCTGGTAAACGGAAGGCGTGCCTCCGAGGTCAAGGTTCGCAAAGACGGGACCTACGAGTTTGCGAACGTTCCCGAAGGGACGTACGGTGTGTTTGCGGAATTGACTCTGGACGACGGACGCAAGGCGGCGGGCCTTCTGGACAAGGATCAGGACGGGAAAGCCGACCCGCTGAAGCTGGCAGCCGGCGACAAGCTGGCGGGCCAGGACTTCGCTGTGACCGTGGCGCAGGCGCCTGCGCCGGGTGGAACGGGCGAGAACGCGAATGCGACCCTCTCGTTCGATTTCGACACCGCCAAAGGTGACGGCAAGCAGTCGGTTGGGCAGATCAGCGCCGGCGACGAGTTTTCCGTGGCGGTGTACGCGCAGAACGTGTCGAGCCTGATCGGGTATGACGTGAAGGTGGCTTTCGACACCACGAAGGTTACGCTGCAACTGGTGGACGAAGCAACCGAGAGCGAGGGCACTAGCGCCCTGGATCAGGGCGGCGGCCTGGGCGCGTTCATCGGCTCGGTGGGCAAAGGAACCGCGAACCTGTCCGGTGTGATCCTGGGATCGTCCGAAAAGGTGGCCGTGTCCGGGAGCGGATTGCTGGGCGTGATGCAGTTCGTGGCGCTGGAGACCTTTACTTCTGGCGAGACCTCTCTGTCGATCCAGTCGGCCGTGATGCAGGGGCTTACTGCGGCGGACTCGGTGAAATCCGATGCCGCGGGCACGATCAGCGTTCAGCAGTTGACCACCTCAATCGAATTGACGGCCGATCCTGGCATTATTTCGGCCACCGGCACGGATTCGGCAACGGTCCAGGCGCAACTTCTGGACCTGAACAGCGTGCTGGAGAGCAGCGATAATTCGACGGTGGTTACATTCAGCGTGACCGGCGGTACGGGTACGCTTTCGGCCAGCGAAGTGATGGTTACCGGCGGCGTGGCGAAGGTCAAGCTGACGAGCAGCACCTCCGGCACGGTGACCGTGCAGGCCAGCGCAACCGGTGCGAAGAGCGTGACCACGTCCGTCGTCGTTCAGTCCACGAGCGGCACCGTACCTTCCGGCCCGGCAGGGCCTATTGCGCTGGACCTGAATACGGCCGCCGGCGACCAGGAGGAAAGGACGACCTCGACCCAGCCCAAATCCGGAGAGACAGTGACGGTGGATCTGGTGGCGGTTTCCGGGGCGCTGGATGCAGTGGGCTACGACCTGGACATCAGGTTCGATGCACAGAAGCTACAGTACAAGGAGGTCAAGGTATCGGACCTGTTCTCCGGCGGATTGTCGATTCCGGTTTCCGGCGACGGGAAAGTACAGATCAGTGTGGTGCTTCTGGGCAAAACTGCGACAAAAGATGCCGGTAGTATGGGGCAGGTAACGTTTACGGTGCTCCAGGATATCGAGACGACCCAGATTGTGCTGGCATCTGCCTCGTACGGCCGGGCCTCGGGGACGGAGAAGCTGACGATCGGTTCCGGCGGGGCCACGGTGGCCTTCGGTGTCAGCAGCAGCACGACGGATAAGCCTACGCCGGACTTCGATGGAGACGGCCAAGTCGGTTTCCGAGACTTCGTTCAGTTTGCCCAGCAGTATGGTTCAGTAGCAGGAGACGGGAAGTATGATGCGAAGTTCGACCTGGACAGCAGTGGAGACATCGGGTTCCGGGACTTCGTACAGTTCGCGCAGGCCTACGGAAAGCCGGTATCGTCGAAGGCGGCCCTGAAGTCTGTGGGATCCCTTTCTTCGCCGTTGAATGGGCATGCGAGTCTGGTGCTGACAACGAGGCCTTCTGTGCATTCTGGAGAAGTGTCAGTGGTTGTTGGACTGGCAGAGGCCGGGCAGGTAGCCGGTTATGATCTGCGCGTGTCCTACGATGCATCTGCCCTGGAATGGGTGGGTGCGGAAGGATTGGCCGGATCGGTCTTTGTTGCAGGTGATGACAACCATACAGTAGCCGTACAGCGCCTGGAAGGCAAAGGCGAGGTATTGCTTGCCGATATGCTGCGTATGGCTGTGAAGGGTGAAGGAGACCTGGTGCGGTTGCGGTTCCGTTTGCTGGATGAGACGGTAACCGGCCGCGTGGAAGTGAGCCAGGCTCTGGTGACGGATGGTCTGGGTCGTGTGGAGGCGTTGCTGGGTGTGCACGCGGCAGATGTGCGTGCTGTGCCGGGTGCGTTTGCGCTGAACCAGAACTATCCCAACCCATTTAACCCAGAAACGGTGGTGCCGTTTGCACTTCCCGAAGCCCGGAATGTGTCGATGGTTATTTACAATGTACTGGGGCAGCAGGTGCGCGTGCTGGCACGTGGTCATCGGGAAGCGGGTTATCACCGAATCTCGTGGGACGGCCGGGATGCCCAGGGACGTACGCTGAGCAGTGGAATCTATTTTGTGCGAATGGCGGCAAAAGATTTCGTTGATGTTCGTAAGATGTTGTTGATTAAGTAGTTTATCGTGGAATTCTATGGGAAGGCCGACCGGTGCTGGGTATGCCGGTCGGCCTTTTTTTGTTTCCTGAATTGGGCTTGACTTTGGGGGGGGATTCGTGTATCATTAGTGAGCATATAAATGCAAGGAAATGGGTGGGCAGTTGATTGTGGGGCAAATGTTTAGGTAGTCATTCGGTTCTTGAACTCCCCCAGGTTTTGGAGGCCGAAGGGCTGGCCGTATTTTCGTTGGAGGGCATCCCTCGGCCTCTCCGGGTTCGAGCCACGCGGTGTCAGGAGAAGGTGGGTTCATCTTATGGAACAACTCCAACAGCGTGAAGAAAAGATACTGGATACGCTCGTCAGCGCCCATATTTCGACGGGGGAGCCGGTGGGTTCCAGAACCATTGCCAAGTCCGGTCTTTCGTTAAGCGCGGCAACGGTGCGCAATTCGATGGCGGATCTGGAAGAGAAGGGGTTTCTGAAGCACCCACATACATCGGCAGGCCGTGTACCTACGGACAAAGGATACCGGTATTACGTAGATAAGGTGATGGCTCAGGAAGATCTGACGGAGCCGGAGAGAGAACTGATCAAGCAGTGCATTCTCACTCAGATGCGAGAAGGCAATATCGAACGCCTCGTGGAGCAGGTCTCCCGGGTTGTTGCAGATGTTTCCCAGAACCTGGGGCTTGCACTTACGCCCCGGTTTGAGCGCGGCAAGTTCCAGCGCCTGGAGATGGTTCCGCTTTCTGATTCCAAGATTTTGCTGGTTCTGACCATCGAAGCGGGCCTGGTGAAAACCATGGTGATGGAAATTGACGCGGCAATTGATCCAACGGACCTGGAAGATACCCGCCGTGTGGTGAATGAGCGGCTGGCCGGGCTTACCGTAGGAGAGATCCGCGCTTCCGTTGGAGAACGGCTGCGTTCGGTTACCATGGGGGCACCCCGGTTGTTGCGCCTGCTGATGAACAACGCCGAGTCGCTTTTTCGTTTCAGCAGTGCAGATGATTTACATTTCGGTGGAGCGGGGAATGTTTTCCGGCAGCCTGAGTTCAGTGGCAACCAGAGCGGAATTGTCGCTCTGCTGGGTCTTCTTGAAGCACGCGAGCCCATTGCCTCGCTCCTGGACGAACGGCTGGACCGCGAAGGGATCGCCATTACCATTGGCAACGAAAATGCATCACCCGAACTTCAGGGGTGTAGCGTGTTGACCTCGCGTTACCAGGTGGGCAATGTATCCGGGGTGATTGGAATTATTGGTCCTACCCGAATTGCATATGCTCGGCTGGTACCCCTGCTTAAATATATTTCTCATTTAACTGAAGAATTTATCGAACAATCGTAGGAGGACGTGCTGGCGCTTATGGCAACTCGTGATGAGATCCGTGATGAGCAAATAGAAGAAGTTGAAGCTGAACTTGAAGAAGAAAATCAGGATGAAACAGAGCCTGAACCAGTCCTGGGCGTGGAGGAGGCTTCAGATCCTCTGGAGGAAGCCCGGAAGGAAGCCGAGGCCTATAAAGACCGCTGGCTTCGTCTGGCCGCAGAGTTCGAGAATTATAAGAAGCGTACTTCGCGAGAGTTCGATGCACTGGTCCAGTCTGCAAGCGAAAGTGTCATTCGAGACTTGTTGCCGGTGCTGGATGCCGTGGGGCGTGCGCTAGACCATGGAACAGAAGGAAATACGGATTCTGAAGCCTATCAAGCAGGTGTGAAAATGATTATGGAACAGTTCCCCAAAGCACTTTTTGACAGGGGGCTGTCCGAAATTGAAGCGGTAGGCCAGGCATTTGATCCGAACTACCATGAAGCATTGATGCAGGTAGAATCGGAGGAATATGGCGAGGGTGTAGTCACGAATGTTGTAGAACGTGGATACGCATTGGGAGACCGAGTGCTTCGTCATGCCAAAGTCGTTGTAAGCCGAGGAAATCCCGCTTCGGATGAACGTTCAGTAGAAGAAAAATAAATTTCGCAATGTATTGCAGGGTCGGTTTTCACTTCCGGCCCTGTTTCCCGTTTCAAACAAAGGTTGGACTGACCTGAATGGCGAAGCGAGACTATTACGAAGTTCTTGGCATTGAAAAAAATGCCACGGAAAGCGAGATCAAGAAAGCCTACCGCAGGCAGGCAATGAAGAATCACCCGGACCGTAACCCGGAGGACGCTGAGGCGGATGCGCGTTTCAAAGAATCGGCGGAAGCGTTCGAAGTGCTGGGTGACCCCCAGAAGCGCCAGGTTTACGATCAGTATGGGCACCAGGGGCTGGGTGGCCCGTTTCAGGGGGGAGGATTTCAATGGTCGGATTTTACACATGCGTCCGATTTTCAGGATATTTTCTCCAACCTGGATGATGTATTTGGGGGTAGCATTTTCGGAGATTTGTTCGGAGGGCGACAGGGCGGCGGGCGGCGGGGGCCGCAGGCGGGCGAAGATCTGCGGATTTCGCTGAAGTTGACCATGGAGGAGATTGCAGAGGGGGCACAGAAAAAGATCAAACTGACCCGCATGGAGGCCTGCGGTACCTGTAGCGGATCTGGAGCCAAGGGCGAGTCCGGTACAACGACCTGCTCCGTGTGTAAAGGCATGGGGCAGGTTCGGCAGGCGTCCCGGTCATTGTTTGGGCAATTTGTCAATGTCACGACGTGTCCCCAGTGCCAGGGCGAGGGCAAAGTTGTGCGGGAACCCTGCCCGGATTGTCGGGGAGAGGGCCGGGTTAAAAAGGCAGCAAATCTGACGGTGAATGTACCCGCAGGTGTGTCTGATGGGAATTACATTCCGTTGCGTGGGCAGGGCAGTGTGGGGCGGCGGGGAGGGCCTGCAGGGGACTGTATGGTGTTTATGGAAGAGGCCGAGCACGATCTGTTTGAGCGGCATGGAAATGATATTCTGTTTGAATTACCTGTCAGTTTCAGCCAGGCCGCTCTGGGGGCAGAGGTCAAAGTGCCCACCTTGAATGGAAAAGCCGAAATGAAAGTCCCGCCCGGCACACAGTCCGGGCAGA
>JAQCGA010000153.1 GCA_027619145.1 bacterium
AGAAAATCTTTTGCGTGGGCGTGTACAACGTGTTTTGCAAGTTTTCGGGTGGCTTCAATGTGGTCTTCGCCGAAGACAACTTTGAAGTTGGTGAAGTCGATGTTGACGCCGAAGTTCTTGCGGTTGACAAGTTCCACGAGGTGTGCGGTCTGGGATGTGCGCCCCAGGAGACGGCCGTGGTTTTCTACGCCAACCCGGATGTCCATCGTGGCGGCCGCATCTGCGATTTCGGCCATGCTGTGTGCGATGCGTTCCAGGATGTCGTCCACGTCCGGTTCTTCTGAATCTTTGGGGAGTGAGGTCCGCGGATCCAGGCGCACTGTGTTGGCACCCAAGATGCGGGTGGTTTCAAGGCGGCGGATGCAAAGGTCGATGGCTGCCCGATTTGCTGCCTGGTCATAGACTGCGAAGTCGCTATCCAGAGCATGGCAGGAGAATGTAAGACCAGTTTTGTCGGCAATACTTCTGGCTTCTCTGGCCTGTTCTATTTCATCTTGTTGCGGATCCCAATAGCGGGAGAGTGGCTCAAAACATTCCGCTTCTGTTTGTTCGCCAACGAATTCGATGGCGTCGAAGAGGGTGAGTTCACCCGCATTGATGAGGGCATTAAAGCAGTAGCTACATACGCCTGTTTTCATAGTGTGTTCCTTGTCTGCGAAGAGGGTTCTACTTTCGGGTAACACGTTCGCTCAGAGCTTTGACCATCTGCCCACATTCAGCGCGTGCTTCTGCCAGGCTGTTGGGTGTCGCTTTGCCGCTGCGGAGGTGATTGAGTACGACGTCTTCGGCTGCTACGAGTTCTGCGCTGGCCTGGGCTACCTCGGATGCGATGTCGTGCGGAATGGTGGTGACCCCATTGCAGTCGCCGTGAAGAAGGTCGCCGGGGTAAATGGTGATGCCGCCGACGCTGACAGGTACGTGGATGGATAGGGTATGGCAATATCCGTGTGCACAGATAGCGCCGTTGCTGAAGGCCGGAAAACCGATGGCCCGGACCTGGTCCAGGTCTCGTGCGGCTCCACTGGTTATGAGGCCGGCAGCCCCGAAGGTTTTGTAGGTTGTGCACATGACTTCGCCGAATGTGGCCGCTTTGGCGGGATCGTCCAGATCCTGAAAGACGACGACGGGTGGGCCCGGAATTTCAGCGAAGGCGGCTACCTGTCTGTCTATGCTGGAATAGACGTCACCTTCTGCAGGAGGTGCATCGGAACGGAAGGTCGCTGTAGCGGCATATCCGACGGTTGGCGGCATTTCCGGGAAGCAGGCTTTGATGCGGCTGTCCATATACCCGGTGTTACGCGGGCGGACGTTAAATACCTCAATGACGTTGCAAATGGTGGGGGTGTCGTATTTGCCCAAAAGGGTGAGGTCTTCCTGGGAAAGCTGTGGGATGCTCATGGCTGAACTCCTGGATAAAAAGGTGAAATGGTTTGGATCAGGTCAGCTTGATGCGAGTTGTTTTTCGTTGACTGTCAGGTCGTTGCCACCGGAGATTCGGTGAGTGAGAACTGTGTTTTTTCTGGTCCGGACGTGGGCAAATTCGGCGCTGGTTCGGATATTCTGGAATTCAACGGTTTTTTCTGGTCCGGCTGTGAGGATGGTGTCTGTGGTATTCCCCCAGTGTATGGCGAGGGCGCAGCCATCAGCTGATCCCTGGGTTACTATTTCTGGGGCGGGTTCTCCTGCGCGGTAGGGAACCAGTGCGACGATACAGAAGAGGGGGTCCCAGAACCAGTCATAGCGAAGGCGGGGGTGATCGAAGAAGGTCTCTTCTTTCCACCGACCGGGCCAGGGGGTGACAATCTGGACATCACAGCGGTTACCCTGTTTGGCGCCGATTAACGTAAAACGGGTGCGTTGTCGTTCGACCTGGTTTTCCGGATGTGTGTGTAGCAACCAGGAGAGGAGGGCACGTTCCAGATTATGAAAGAGAAAGCGGTCCGACACGATGAGGGCCTGAGGTGCACCGTCTTCTCCAGGCAGGCAGAGGACCCGGCGGGTGAAGCGGGTTGCGCAGTTGTAGCTTTGACCGGCTTCGGATTCGATGTAGGGGAAATCGGTGTCCAGGTCCAGATGCCGGATGCCGTCTTCGGTGACCTGTCCGCGGTGCTGCATCTCGCCGTGTACCAGGGGCAGGTTGTGGGCTTCACCCAATGCGCCAAGGCGGAGGACCTCGGTGGTACCGGAGAGGGGTTCCAGGGCATACCCCGAGTCGATGGCGAAGGATTCGCCGAGTGCGTGCAAAGCGAACTGGTTGCGATCTGCCTGGCGGTGACCACCGGCAGGGAAGACGTCGCAGAGGAAAGAGAGAAAGAAGTCGTCCTGCTTCCAACCGGAACGGATGTCTACCAATCCCCGGTTTCGAAAGTGTTTCTTTTTAGGTATGTCGCTGGTTTCTGGGGGAATGGGGGCGATGGACGGGTCGTAGTAGAGGAGGTATCGGGTGACGGTGTCTCCCCAGGCGTAATCGGGTGCCTGCCAGAGAGAGCCGTCCGAAGGTGGTTTGTCAATGGATTGCCAGAGCCACTGCGCCAATCCACTTTTTTGTTCGGCTGCAACGAGCGCAAGCCATTCAACATGGAATTGGTCGGTGCAGTCGTTGAGAATGTTGGGTCTGCCCGTAGAGGGTATGAGTTCGTGTACCAGGCCGTGAACAAACAGTTGCCAGGCTTCGTGATCGACAACTTCGCGGTCTCCACAGCGGGCAAGTGCAAGAACAAAGGGGGCCATAAAGTGCACTGTGGCACCCCCGTAGGCCGGGCCTTCGTAAAAGGCACCGTCGCCATCGTGGCCTTTTTCCAGGAAGAGAATGCAGCGGCGTTTGGAAAGTTTCATCGCGCGGCTGAATCGATCGTCATCCAGGATGTCCATGGATCGAAGGACCATGGAGAGCAGGCCCAGGCCGAAAAGGCCAATGGCGGCCATGTTGGAATCCGGACGTTTTTCTTCGGGATCGGGAGGGTCATTCAGGGTATAGTCGATGAATGGGATCAGGTACGTGCCGAAGCGGGCCTGTTCTTCCGGGGAGAACGAGGGGCGCAGCAGGTCCAGGCCAATGGCAAGATTTAATGAGCTGACGCCGGCGTCCAGGCAGTTGTCCCGCCAGGTGCGATAGGGTTTGCCGTAGTTGGTACCGCCACAATTTTCTACGATGCGATGTTCTACGATGGTTTCGAGGATGTTGCGGGCTTCAACGGCGTAGCGTTTGTCCAGCAGGATGCCGCCGAATGCGAGGGTTTCGATGGCTTTGGACAGGACCCGACCGCCGGAACGGGTGGTCCAGAATTCGGATTTCCGTTCTTCGTAATCAATATGCGATTCGCTTTTGGTATCCAGGAGGGCATCACACGCCACCTGCAGGTTTTTTTTAAGAGAGGCGGCAATGGGGTCGGGGTTGGTTTTGTGGCGTTCGAGCGATGGGCTGAAGAGGTTTTCTACGGGATTCATGGGACGTTTCCTTGTGGGTGTTATTCACGGTCCAGGTCTGGAGGCAGAAAGATTTCGTGCCGACTGGGATCAGAATAACCTTCGACAACAGTGGGAACCACGCCAGGCGTTTTCAGGGCGGCCTGTACGATGGTTCGATTAAAGGTATGTACAAATTCGGATTGAAGATATTCGTTGACAGGCATCCAGAGACATTGTTCGATTTCGGATTCCTGAATGGTGACTTCGTGGGTGATCGGGTGAAGCCTGCAAACAAAATAGATGTCTGACTTTCCGTATCGGTACCCGTGCCAGTGCCGGAAACAAACCAGACCTTCAAATTGAGTTTGGACGCCGGTTTCTTCTTGGATCTCTCGGACAACGCATTCTGCCAGATGTTCTCCGGGGTGGAGCGCACCGCCTGGGAGTTTATAGGAAGGTGTGTTGCTGCGCCGGTGTTTTTCGGAAACGACGAGAAGTTCGTTTTTCTTATTTAAGACGACTCCGCCTGCGCCAATATAGTGGGTGGCGTAGGAAGGTATGAAAGCATCTTTCTGGATGCTGAGGGTGAGCATCAGATACTTTTCACCGCTGTGGTGGAAGGTGAAGCCAGCTTCTACAGCGATTGAGATAAGTGCAGAGAGCTGGATGGGAATTTCGAGCCAGACCACGGCGTAGGCTTCCGCTTGCCATTTCTGGATAGACTCTGCAAGTGATTTGTGGAATATTGTCGGGTCTCCAGGGAGGTTCTCCGTGTTGACCACGACGCCGTTGAACGGGTTGACTGTATGGTCTAGAATGTGCATTCGGCCTTCTCCTGTGATTCAATCTATATGTTGTCCGGATGGGAGCACCCGGAGGTCGAAGCCCTGCATGTCCACGCCACCCTGGCCGTTCTGGACGCGTACGCTGACTATAGTACAGAAGGTGTGCGGTCGAAGCAAGGGGATTGTGGTGTGAGGATGTTTTGCTTGACACAACGGGGGGGGCGGTCGATATTGTCCGGCGTGAAAAATGGCGGATTTGAGATGGAAAGCTGGCAGTGTTCATACGGAAAACAGGAGATCATGTATGGGAAGTATTTATGAACAACTGGGAATTCAGACCATTGTGAATGCAGCGGGCCCAGTGACGAGGTTAAGCGGGTCGATTATGCCGCCGGAGGTAGCCGATGCAATGCGAGAGGCTTCGCAGCATTGTGTGGATATTGCAGAACTGCAGGCCTGGGCTGGCGGTGTGATTGCGGAACATACCGGGGCAGAGGCTGGGTATGTCACATCTGGTGCGGCTGCAGGGCAGTTGCTGGGAATTGCGGCGTGTGTGGTGGGTCTGGATCCGGGCAAGATGAACCGGTTGCCGGATACCGCAGGGATGAAGGACGAAGTGATTATGCCTCGCAGCCATCGGAATTTTTACGACCATGCAATACGAGCCGTAGGCATAAAGCTGGTGGAGGTGGGGATTGCGGATCGGTTCAGTGGTGCTGGGGTGCGAGATACGGAGGCGTGGGAAATAGCAGATGCGATTACGGAACGGACGGCCGCGGTCGCTTACGTCGCCCATGCGCATTCGCGTCCGTCGCTTTTCGAGGTGGTGCGGGTTGCGCATGAAAAAGGTGTGCCGGTGGTTGTGGATGCAGCGGGCCAGCTTCCGCCTCAGGCAAATTTGAAACGGTTTATTGCAGAAGGTGCGGACCTGGTCTGTTTCAGCGGAGGGAAGGCGTTGCGGGGGCCACAGAGTTCGGGGATTTTGTGCGGAAAACGGGAGCTGGTTTCTTCTGTGGCGTTGCAGCACCTGGACCAGGACGTGTACTGGGATTTGTGGAATCCACCTCCATCGCTCATTGACAAAGGCCAACTTCCCGGAGCGCCCCAGCACGGAATTGGACGGCCGTGCAAAGTGGGAAAAGAGGAGATCGTTGGGCTGATTACCGCCTTGCGGTTGTTTGTGGAAGAAGGCGATGAGGTGCGGAGGGTACGTTGGGAAGAATCTATTGTTGCGCTGGCGAAAGCCCTTGAAGGACTTCCTCATGTCCGAATTGAGAAGGTGGTGAATCCGGGGCGACCGGTGCCCATGCTGCGGCTGGTGCTGGACGAAGAGAGTGCGGGCGTGACGGCCGTGGACCTGGTACAGAAGCTGATGTTGGGAAGCCCTTCTGTTCACGTGAGTACAGGAGAGGTGTACGAGGGGGTTTTGATTTTTAGCCCCATGTGTCTTCGGGAAGGCGACGTGGAGAAGATTGCAAAGCGGCTTGGTGAAGTTCTTCAATAAATGAGGGAGGTCTGAACATGGATGTGGACTGGGATGTGGCTGGGCAGGAGGCTGTGGCCTGGCTGCAGGCTCTGGTACGTTTTGATACGACAAACCCGCCAGGAAACGAGCTGGAGCTGGTTCAATATATGAGTGGTGAATTAAAAAAAGAAGGGCTTGCACCAGAGGTGCTTCAGTCTGTGCCGGAACGGGCGAACCTGGTGGTTCGGTTGAAAGGGGATGGGTCTGAGCGGCCCGTTTTGTTGCTGTCTCATCTGGATGTGGTGCCTGCAGAGCCGGACAAATGGACACATCCACCGTTTGCGGGTGAGGTGGCAGATGGGTATGTATGGGGGCGTGGGGCGATTGATTCCAAGCTGACGGCGGCGGTGGGTTTGCAGGTATTGCTTCTGTGTAAGCGGATGGGACTGCCGCTCAAACGAGACCTGGTATTGGTGGCTGCGGCAGACGAAGAAGTGGGCGGTGTGCACGGGGCGCAGTGGCTGGCGGAGAATCATCCGGAAGTGTTTGATGCAGAATACGGGATTAACGAGGCGGGCGGGTTTGCGTTGTTGATTGACGGAAAGCCCGTGTACACATGCCAGGTAGGGGAAAAGGGAAGTGCGGAGGTCGATCTGGTAGGACGTGGGCGGCCGGGGCATTCTTCAGTGCCGCATGACGAGAATGCCATTTTCTTTCTGGCCAGGGCACTGGAGGCGCTGGGACGGCAGAAAATGCCACATCAAGTAACTCCCAGCGTGCGTGCGTTTTTTGAGGAAGCTGCAAAGGCGCAGAAAAACCCGGAGGTAGGAGAATTGTTGCGGGCTGTGCTGGACCCGGCAAGGTGCGATGCGGCGCTGGAGAAGTTGCCTGTGAACGAGGCCACGCGGTTGATGTTTGATGCGATGGTGCGCAATACGTGTGCGCCTACCTTGCTGGAGGCGGGTGTGAAGCGAAACGTGATTCCTTCACAGGCGACGGCCGGGTTAAGCGGGCGGCCGCTGCCGGGTATGGATGAGGAAGCGTTTCTTCGGGAGGTTCGGCAGATGGCAGGAGACAGTGTGGCCTGCGAACTGGGAAAGGCGTTTCGGCCGGGTACGGAGTTTGAGCATCGAACGCCTCTGTTTGAGGCCATTCAGGCGTCTATGGCCCGGTTCGATCCAGAAGGGGTTGTGGTGCCGTATATGCAAACGGGTGGGACGGATGCGCGATTCTTGAGAGACCGTGATATTCAGGTGTACGGATTTATCCCGATGCGATACGAAGAGGGCGAGGAGTTCTTCGAGCTTTGTCACGGACACGACGAACGAGTGTCTGTAGAAAATGTAAAATTTGCTGTACAGGTGTTGTTCGACGTGGTGTGCCGGTTGAACGGAGTGTCTTGAACGGTCAGTTCTTTCCGACGAATTCCTGGACAACCCCCAGGAGTTGAGGTACTTTGAACGGTTTGTTCAGGATTCGGCTCACGCCCATACGTTCCAGTCTTTCGGCACGAATCTCATCCACGTACCCGCTGAGTACAATAATCGGTACGCTGGAACCTTGCGCTCGAATATGCTCGATGACCTTTTCACCCGATGTGGGCATATTCATGTCTGTGATGACCAGGTCCACCGCGTGATAGTCTACTTCATCCAGGGCAGGTGCTCCATCTTCAAAGCCCAGAACTTCGTGCTGGCTGAACTGTAAGATTCTGACAACGACTTCCCGGACGGATGCATCGTCATCGATCACAACAATTTTGGCCATTTCTAGTTCCATCCTTCCCTCCGCAGGGGCGGTTCCGAGGGCGCAGGCGTGGGATTGCTGCACCACACACTACAAGTTGTTCGAGTAGAAATATCCTCAGCTCCGGAATGCCCCGTTGTGGTATAGATCACAACCAGGAGAAATGATTCTCGATTCTGATAAATGGAAATTCGATTAAAATATTGTATATATTGATTTTGAGATATTTTTTTAGAAATTTTCAATGTGGTGATTTTGGGGTGGATGCGGCGTTTTATTTTTCAGGGTAACGTGATTTGATTGCAATGGCAAAGCCTCGGAGGGCTTCTCCGAGGCTTTGCCATGTATGGGTAATGATCTATTCTTTTTCGGCGTCTGCGAGGTACACCCGTTTCATGGCTTCCATCTTGCCGTCGTCCTGGGCCACGCTTCCGAGCGTGAACATCATCACGCCGGTGCTTTTGCCGCTGAGGCCGTAGTTGAGAACTTTTTCAAATTCTTCCGGTTCGATGCGGGGTTCGTCGTGGGCCTGTACGATGGGCCAGAGTTTGGGGTATTTGTCCGGATCGGTCTGTACGTTGAAGGTTTCGCTAAAGTAATCCACGAATTCTTTTACGTACTCAGGTTTTTTTCCGGAGCGACCGTGGTAAACCATGGGTGAGAAGACGTCCACATAAGGTTCGAGGGCTTTGAAGTCCAGGCCCAGGCAACGGCGACGTACGCCGCCGAGGTCTTCGTCTTTCCAGGCACAATGGAAAGCACCTACGAGGGCGTTTGGACGAATTTCTTTGACG
>JAQCGA010000154.1 GCA_027619145.1 bacterium
CCAGCTTTTGACCGGGCGTCAGATTTCACACAAGGACCTGGAACTGCATCTGGCCATTCCAGATTATTCACGCGAACAGGGCTACGAACGGAGTGGGCGGGTGCCGCTTACGACCACGCCGGTTTCCGAACGACTGAAGTCTCAGGGCGCACCTGTGGAGTGCGGATACACCGAAGAAGAGGCCAGGCGGGAGGCTTCTCGGTGCCTGGATTGTGGGGTGAATACAATTTTTGATGGCAGCAAATGCGTGTTGTGTGGTGGTTGTGTAGATGTTTGCCCGGAGTTGTGTTTGCGCATCGTTTCTGTGGACAGGCTTCTGGGCGGTGGTAATTTGGACAATGTGTTGGAGAACCAGTTGGACGGTACGGCGCCGGATGAGGCGTCTGCGATTTTGAAGGATGAGACGATTTGTATCCGGTGTGGGCTGTGTGCAGAGCGTTGCCCTACCGGCGCAATTACGATGGAACGTTTTCTGTTTAAGGAGACGCCGATATGTCAGATCGATTAGCGCCTGATCCGGTACCGCGTAGAGATTTTTTGGGCATTGGAGGATTGTGGGCCGCAGGGTTGGCTGTGTTCGGTTCGTTGTTGGGAATGGTGCGGCTGGCCAAGCCGAGCGTGCTTCCCGAAGCGGGTGCTCGTTTTCGTATTGGACGGCCAGATGAATTTCCCCCGGGAACGGCCCGTGTGATTGTGGAGCGGAACGTGCGAATTGTTGCTGAACAGAATGGGGTTGCCGCTGTTTCGCTGATCTGTACGCATCTGGGCTGTATTGTGAGCAAGGCGGACACTGGGTATTCGTGCCCGTGCCACGGGTCGAAGTTTGATTCAATCGGAGAGGTAGTAGGGGGGCCCGCGCCACGAGGATTGCGGTGGCTGGAGGTTTCCCTGGCGGCAGATGGGAATCTGGTAGTAGATGCAAAGCGGGAAGTGCCGGCGGGTACGTTTTACGGCGTGTAATGTCTCACAAGAAAAATGCCAGCGCCCGGCGAGAGGCTGACGAAGCGGAACATCTTCTGCGAGGAAAAGGGAGACGATCATGAGCAGCGGGATCGAGACATTTGTAGAGAATCTAAAGCGGCTGCCACAGACGCTGAAGGCATCGGTGGCCCGGCACGGGCCTCCAGTGTCAGACCGGAGCCGGTCTCAAGCAATTTTTGGAAATCTGTTTCTACACCTGCATAGCACCCGGGTGCACATTCGCACGCTTCGGTTCAGTGCAACGATGGCGATGGGGATTATGTCAATTTCTCTTTTTATGATTTTGACAGCCACGGGAGTTCTGCTGATGGTGTATTACAAACCTTCCGTGGATCTGGCCTACGACAGCATCAAAGACATTCACTACGTGGTTCCTACGGGCAGGTTTATTCGCAATATTCATCGGTGGGCGGCGCATCTGATGGTGGCCACTGTACTGCTGCACATGTGCCGTGTATTTTACACAGCTAGCTACAAAGCACCGAGAGAATTTAACTGGTTGTTGGGCATGGGACTGCTCGTGTTGACGCTGGCCCTATCGTTCACCGGGTACCTGCTGCCGTGGGATCAACTTGCCTACTGGGCCATTACCATTGGTGCCAATATTGCAGCTTCCCCCCGGGAATTGACAGATGTACTGGGAATTACGGCCTATTTCGATCCGGGTGGGTTACAGAAAGAACTGTTGTTGGGCGCAAGCGAGGTAGGGCAGGAGGCGTTGACTCGATTCTATTTGCTGCACGTGATCGTGCTTCCACTGGCGGTGGCTGCCCTGGTTGGCGTGCATTTCTGGCGGATTCGGAAAGATGGTGGCCTGGGGCGGCCTGGTGGTACGCCTACGGCGGCAGGCAAAGGGGCATCTGGAACGGGGCCAACCGCCCCGGTCGATGCACCTCGGAAGACGTACGGGTTGATGTGTGTGGTGCGAGACCGGTCTCCAGTGGTGAATGCAGATCCGAAAGATACGGTGCCGAGCTGGCCGAACCTGCTGCGTGCCGAGCTGGTGGTTCTGATGCTGACGATGCTGGTGTGTGTGGTGCTAGGGGTGCTATTTGATGCTCCGCTCAAAGAACTGGCAAATCCGACAGTGCCAGAAAACCCGGCCAAAGCCCCCTGGTATTTTTTGGGGCTGCAGGAGATGGTTTCGTATTCAGCCTTTATGGGCGGGTTGATCATTCCGTTGATTGTGATGGCAGGGTTGGGTCTGATTCCGTATCTGGACCGTGAGCCGGAAGATGCAGGAGTGTATTGTAGTGGGAAGCCAGGCAAGCAGGTTGCAGTTCAAAGCCTGGTGTTCGGCGTAATTGCTGCTGTGCTTTCTGTGGCGGTTCCGGTCAATTTCGGGTGGTTGCGCAACTGGTTCCCAGACATTTCTCAGCTTGCCATCATTTTCATAAATCCGGGCACGCTGTTAACCGTGGCGTACGCACTCTGGTCTATCTGGATGTTGAAGAAGACCGGATCTACAAGAATGGCGGCGATTGCGCTGTTTACGTGTTTTGTGATCGGGTTCCTGATTTTGACGTATGTGGGGACTTATTTGCGCGGTCCCAATTGGGATTTCTACTGGAGTTCAGACCAGTGGCCCGCGCACTGAGCCGGAGTTGACAGGATTGATGCGTCTTTCTTTGGGACGAGGGCCGAGAGCGCGAGGAACGAGAGGGTTGCGATGCCTGAGAATGATACCGGACGGATGGAGTGGCGAGCAAAATGGTGGCTGCTGATAGCAAGCCTGGTTACACTGGCTGTGCTGGTAGGCGCTGCTGTAAAGGAGAATTTCCTTGCGGATTGGTACAGGTACCAGAACCAGTATTCGGAGATTTTGCACGAGAAGGCAACGGATGACCAGGGGCGCATGATTGCAGACCGGTTCCAGGTACAGATTGTGCAAAATGTAGTGCCGGATTTGGGGCGTATTGACCGGTGCATGACGTGCCATGTGGGTGTGGACGATCCACGTATGGCAGATCAATCCCAGCCGTTTACAACGCATCCTGGAACGTATTTGGAGAAACACGATCCGACCCGATTTGGGTGTACTGTTTGCCACCAGGGGCAGGGACGGGCTACAGAAATTGCAGATGCGCACGGTCGGGTGTCCCATTGGGATTTCCCAATGCTGGAGAAACAGAATCTGAAGGCCACGTGTTCGAAGTGCCATTTGGATGAAGAGCTGTACGGGCTAGACGCGGGTCTGGGGGCATTGGATGAGACCGCGCAGCCGGACTTTGTGGTACAGGGAAAACGGTTGGCAGCTGAAAAAGGTTGTTTCGGGTGCCACGCCCTCAACGGCAGGGGTGGGACCGTGGGACCGGATATTTCGTTCGTGGGGGATAAAACGCGGCACCAGTTCGATTTTACACATTTTGAAAAACACGAGCCCCGTGAGGTGGAATACTGGCTGAGAAAGCATTTCCTGGAACCGAACGAGATTTCTCCCGGGACGCTGATGCCGGATCTGGGGCTGGATGAACAGCAGGCCGATGCCCTAACGGCTTATATGCTGTCTCTGCGCAAAAAAGTTGCCCTGGCACAGTACCGCCCCAGTCTACGGGCCGCTTCCGCCCCGGTGGGAGCACGTGCATTTTCTGGCGAGGAATTGTATCAGATGAACTGTTCTTCGTGTCACGGGAAGGACGGCCGGGAAAGTGAAGTGCCAGGGATTCGTACACCCGCGTTGAACAATGTGGATGCGCAGGCTGTCGCCGGAGATGATTATTACCGGTTCATTATTGCAAAGGGGCGCAGCGGTTCGGCCATGCCTGCGTGGGGGCCCGGCAAGGGGAACCTGAGCCAGGATGAGATTGATCGTATTGTTGGCTACATCCGACGTTGGCAGCCGGCAGGCGCAAAGTTGAGTGATATCAGTGCCAGAACGGGAGATGTTCTCAACGGGCGCTCCTATTACCAGGGACTGTGTGGGAATTGTCACGGGAACCGAGGCGAGGGTGGTATTGGCAACGCGCTGAATGTACCCACGTTTCTGTCTATTGCATCTGACAGGTTTCTGGCCGAAGCCATTGTGAACGGGCGTCCAGGTACAGCGATGGCATCCTGGAAACAGCTGCCAGCCCAGGGTGTGAGTGACATCCTGGCGTATATCCGAAGCTGGCAAGCGAAGCCACCGTCGTTCCGCATGGTTCAGGAGAAGTTGCGCACCGGTGGAGCAGCCATCGTGAAAACTGGCGCACAGCTTTATCGAGGGAATTGCGCTTCCTGCCACGGGTCGGAAGGAGAGGGGGGGATTGGGGTTCGATTGAATACCCAGGATGTCCTCCGCGTGGTGGACAACGAATTTCTGTACAGGTCCATTGTAGAAGGGCGGCCATCTACTGCGATGCCAGCCTGGAGTTATTTGCCTGCAGAGCAGGTTGCCGCATTGATTGCCTACCTCCGTTCGTGGCAAGATGGAATGCCGCTGGCCATAGCCCCGGCGCCGCCTACCGGCGACTATGCGCTGGGCGAAGTACACTACCGGGTATCCTGCCAGGGCTGCCACGGCGAGCAGGGGGTAGGGGGTGTGGGCAGCCAGCTTTCCAATCCGGAGTTTCTGCGTTCGGTGTCGGACGAGGTGTTGTTCCACTGGATAGGCAAAGGGCGCACGGGTACTGCGATGAAGGGGTTTCTGTACGGAGAACAGGGGGTTACCGGGTTGAAAGCGAGCCAGATTGCAGATGTGATTGCCTATCTGCGATATCTGGGTACGCGCGAAGATCCTGGTATTTTGCGGTCGGGTGCGGGAGACGCGAACCTGGGTGCGCAACTTTTCAAGGGGAGCTGTGCTTCGTGTCACGGGATGGACGGGGAAGGAGCATCTGGCCCACAGTTGAATAATCCGTCGTTTCTGCGTGCAGCGTCAGACGGGTTTCTGGCGGCAACCATTGTGCTGGGCAGAACGGGCACGCCGATGAAGTCGATGGTACACGGACTGGAGGGGCTTGCTCAGGTGGAACCCGCGCAGGTGCAGGATGTGATTGCGTACATGCGGCAATGGGAATTCCCGGATACCTGGCGGAAGCCACGGTTGGTGGCCGAGATGAGCCCAAGGGCAATCGCATCGGGGCAAGAGCTTTACGAGCAGGCGTGTTCTGGGTGCCACGGGCCCAAGGGGCTGGGCGAGCGGGATGGCCCCGGGTATTTTGCACCTGCATTGAACAATCCCGAGTTCCTATCTGCGGCGTCGGATGGATTCCTGCTGGCAACGATTGCGCGGGGCCGGAGCCGGACACCGATGCGACCTTTCGGGAAAGGCGCAGGCGGGATTGCCTCGCTGGAGGCG
The DNA here is from genome assembly GCA_027619145.1 of bacterium. Next base: position 5,261 of record JAQCGA010000154.1, read on the forward strand.
GAACAGATCAGCGATATTGTGTCATTTATCCGAACGTGGCAGGAGAAATAGAGTTTGAGTTGTGGAAGCAGTCACAGGTGTGAGTCCTGAGTCGGAACTCATCTTGACCCTGGACTCTGGTTTTTGAATCGAATTGGTGCGCCATACTCTACAAAGGAGTTTTCGCAATGAAGAAGATAGCCAAGCCGATTATGGAGAGGCGGGATTTCTTGAAGTGGTCTGGGGGAGTGGCGGCGGCCGCGGCAGCTTTTCCTTTGCTCCCGGGTGAGTTTGTAGACGCAGAGGCGCTCGAGGCTGCCCAGGGGGTCGTCGGTGGCGCACGAAGGACACTGCAGGCGGCCTGTCCGTATTGTGGTGTGGGTTGCGGCACGTTGATTTCTGTGGAAGGCGACAGGATTGTAGGTATGATCCCGGACCGCCTGCATCCGACCAACCGGGGCGTGCAGTGTATTAAGGGACTCAATGCGCACGAACCCGTGTACAAAGATCGGCTCACGCACGTCCTGGTGCGGAAAGATATGTCGGATCCGGACACGGGGCATATTTCTTCAACCAAGGGGCGGTTTGACGAAGACGTGTTCCACGTGATGCCGTACGATGAGGCCGAGGAACTGGTGGCGGAGAAGATTGCGAGCCTGATTCGAAAGTATGGCGGAAATTCCATTGGGCTGAGTGGGTCCGGACAGTTGACGATGGAGGCGCAGTGGATTGAGAATCTACTGATGAAGGGAATTCTTGCTTCCAACTCGATTGAAGCCAATGCGCGGATGTGTATGACGTCTGCCGTGACGGGGTATTTTGCATCGTATGGGTCGGATGCCCCGCCCACGAGTTATGAAGATATTGAAGATGCGGATATGATTTCTTTTTGGGGCCACAATGCGCGGGAGGCACACCCGGTGTTGTTCTGGCGGGTTGCAGATCATAAGAAAGCTGCAGATATTCCGACGCTGGTTTCCGACCCCAGGCGCACAGGTACGGTACAGGGACTGGAGAATATCAATCCCCGAAATTCATATCATTTTGCAACCTTGAACGGGGATATTTCGTACCTGAATGCAATCGCATATGTCATTTTGACCAAATATCCGAAGGCTGTGATGCCGGAAAGCTGGTTGGAGAAAAACTGTACGGGATACCGGGAATACATTCGGGGCATCAAAGAGCGGTATTCGCCAGAGCAGGTGATTGAGCGGCTGCAGCTTTTGGACCGGAAACGGGTGACGGTGCAAGAAGTTGAAGATGTTGCGAAGCATTGGGCCGAGGCGTCCATTCGTGGGCGTGAGCGGGGCAAGGGTGGGGTGCTTACGTACTGGGGGATTGGGTACAACCAGATGTTGCACGGCCAGCACAATACGATTTCGATCATCAATTTGCACCTGCTTACGGGTAACGTGGGCCGAAAAGGTTGTGGGACGCACTCGCAGACCGGGCAGCCCAATGCGATGAGTGAACGGCTGATGGGTGGGTTGACCGGACGGTTGCCGTTCAATCAGCCGCTGAGCAATGTGCAGTGGCGAGAATGGATTGCAGACCGGTGGCGGATCCCGCGTGAGCGACTGGAACAGACGTCTTTGTTGAAAAACCCGATGGCGATTGGAATGATGGAACGTGCGTGTGAGGGTGATCTGAAGGCGATGTTCTGGATGTATACCACGCACATCCACCTGCCGGATGTGGAGCAACTGGTACGGCCTGCGTTGAGTAAGATGTTCTGTGTGGTACAGGAAATTTACCGTCACGCACCGAATTTGCTGTACGCAGATGTGGTTTTCCCTGCGATCACATGGGGCGAGTGGACGGGCGGAACGTACATTCAGTCCGAGCGTCGGGTGTACGTGTGCGACGGCGTGAGTGTGGGGCGGGATGAGAAGGGAGATGTGCTGACGGAGGCGTTGCCGGATATGGACCTGGCCATTGATAAGTGCAAGGCCATCGCGCGGAAGTTGGGTCTGGATGCAGACAAGATTATTCCGTATCAGAAGACGATCAAGAATGCGTATGGACAGGAATTTTACGACCCGGAGGATGTGTTTGAAGATATCGTACGGGCTTCGAAGGGGTCGGATGCAGATTTGACCGGGATGCTGGAGGTGAAGGAGCGAGACGGAATTGGACTATACGACCAACTTCGTCAGTTGCGAGGAGTACAGTGGCCCGCGCCCACGTATGAGATTGCCAAAAAAGGCGGCACCGCACGGCGGTACATGAATCAGGAAGGCTGGGCCGATTCTCCGTATGAGAACTTCCGGCACGCGGACGGTAAGGCGCACTTCAAGCTTTGCGAGCAAGATTACGGACCGGACAATAAATACATCAAAGAGGTGACGAAGGCTCTTTCGGTGTATGGCGCCAAAAAAGGCGAGGGGCCTTGGTTGTACAAGAACCAGGAGTTGCTGATACGGGCACGGGACCTGGGATTGACGCCTGAACTTCCGGACCTGGATTTTTATGAGAATACGCGCAACACGTTGGAAGATGCGAAGAAGGAAGACAAATATCCGTTCTGGTTGGGCCTGGGGATCGTGTATGAGCATTTTCATACGGCCAAGACGATCAAGGGGCCTACCACCAGCAAGCTGGTTCCGGAGCAGTATGTAGAAGTCAACGAAGACGATGCGAAGCGCTGGGGTCTGGAAGACGGTGAGCGTGTGCGGATTGTCACGCGGCGGGGCAGTTACGAGGGGCGGGTTTCTGTTGGGACGGGTTCTATTGTGCGGCCCGCCCGCAATGAGGTGCCCGAAGGGTACCTGTTCAGCCCGTGGAACCTTTCTGTTGCCGACAGTGCAGATCCTAAGAAAAACCGATGGATGGTTAACGCTGTAAGTCATCGGGCCTGGGATCCTGTTTCTGGGCAGGCAGATTATAAGAAGGTGGCAGCAAGGCTGGAACGGATCTAGGGATCCTCACCCTGTCTGGTTTTGCCGGGTG
>JAQCGA010000155.1 GCA_027619145.1 bacterium
ACAAGAATCAAGATCTGAGGGTGGCAACCAGGCGGAGCGGGTTTGTGAGCAGATCGAGGGCAGAACAGATGTTCGTGCAGACAACGTTCGAGGCGGACAGGGTTTCGGAGGAAGCGCCTTCGTTCTGAACCACGGCAATACCGAGGGCCGCGGATTGTAGCATGAGCCGGTCGTTGCGGCCGTTGCCGATACACACCGTGGTATCCGGGCCGAGTTGCTGGATGTAGTTGAGTTTTCCTTGAGCCTGATTTTCGAGCGGCAGGATGGAGATCTTGCACGGAAGCCCAGAGAGGCGGTCACTCACTTTGCCGAAGGTGTCTGCGGTGATGACGTGGACCCGAAGGTTTTGCGCAAGATGTTCCAGGCGGTCGCGGACGCCGTTGATGGGTTCGCCATCGACGGCGAGGGTACCGTTGTAGTCCAGAACAAGATGTTCGAGCCGCAGGGTTTTGTGGCCGGGGATGTCGATTTCGATCACGTTGGTCTTTTCGATCGGGTTGCGAGTACAAGCCGCTCCAGGGTGTACAGATGGTTTACTTGAGGCGGTATTTTTCAACTTTGTCCCGGTTGAGGGTTACGCCCAGGCCGGGGCCACCCGGTGGCGAGAGGTAGCCGTCATCAATCTGAAAGGTTTCGTTGATGATGTCATCGGCATGGTAGATGAAACCATTGACGTCGCTTGCGTAGCCCAGGTTGCGCATGGCGAATGCCAGGTGGGCCTGAGCAGAAGTGCCGATGCCGAGTTCGGGCATGCTGCCAATCATACAGGGAATACGAGCGGCTTCCGCAATGGCGAAGATTTGAGATGCGGGATAGATACCGCCGGCCTCGGCTACGTACACGTTGAATACGTCCACGGCTTCAGCGCGGATACAGGCGATGGCGTCTGTCGGGGTCCAGATGCTTTCGTCCGCCATAATGGGTGTGTCTACGTGTTCGCGTACGTGGTGCAGGCCGTGGAGGTCGCTGAAGTGCAGAGGTTGTTCGACCAATTCGATGTCGTAGGCTTCCAGGGCTTTGATGTTGCGTACGGCTTCTTTTGCGTTGCGCCAGCCCATATTGGCGTCCACCCGCAGGACAGTGTCACTACCGATGCGTTCCCGCACGGCTTTGACGGTGGCCAGGTCGGCTTTCTGATTCATGCCGATTTTGGCTTTGATGGTTTTGTAGCCTTTGGCTACCAGAGATGCGGCAAAGTCTGCAATTTGTTTGGGTTCGCCCATTGAAAGCGAGTGGCTGAGTAGAACTTTTTCGCGGACCTTCCCACCCAGGAGGTTATATACGGGGGTGTTGAGGGCCTTTCCAACAATATCATACAGGGCCATGTCGATGCCGGCTTTGGCCGGGTAAGAGCGGTGTAGCAGGCTGTCCATTGTAGCGTGAATCTCGGCAATGCGGAACGGGTCTTTGCCAGTGAGAGCTTCGGCGAGAAGGTCGTTGATATCTTCGGCCTGGCCCCGGCCTTTACGGTCCCAGATGCTACACACTTCACCCAGGCCGGTGATGCCTTCGTCGGTTTCAATTTCGACGACTGCATTTTCAGTGTCCAGGCTGCGACCCAGGCTGCTGGTGAAGAGTTGAGGGCGTGGTACGCGAATGGGCGTGGCGGTAATGCGGGTGATCTTCAAGGTGAAGCTCCTTTCACTTCGTCAGTTTCAGGGTATCGAATAGGCGGCCGTCCAGATCGATGGCCTGCAGTTCGAGGGTGTTGCCGGCCACGGCTACGTGCACGAAGTGCGGTATGGCCAGGGCGTGCGCGGTATGCCAGGCTTTTTTGTGATGAAACCAGTCTGGTTTTGCACCGGCACCACCGGCTACAATATAGATAATGCCGGACTCTGTATCCAGTTTATTTGCGGTAAGTGGGTGACTGCGCTCGTAGACGATGGTGTGGGAGGTGAAGACGAGATCCACGCCGTGTTTTTCGAGGACGGGAGAGAGAATGCGCATTTCTTCGACTTGATAATCACCGGAGACGTAAGGGGGATAGTGGAAGAAGACGATTTTCCATGTGGCACGGGATTGTTTGAGGTCGTTGACCAGGAATTCAAACTGGGGTGAACCGGGTTTGAGTGCATCTGTAGCCACAGGGCGTCCGTCGCGGTATTCTACGAAGGCGGTGCTGTCCAGAGCGGTGAAGTGGGTGTTGCCATAATCGAAGGAATAGTAATTGCCTGGATCTGGAAAGTGGGTAAAGCGGTAATACCAGGGGGAGTTTTCTTCGTGGTTTCCCTGGCAGAGGTAGAAAGGGGTGTGAGGAAAGAGGTCTTTTCCGGGGGTGAAGAGGAAGCGGTTCCAGTCTTCATACCGAGAACCTCGACTGACGCTGTCTCCGGCAATGAGGAGAAAGTCCGGGCGGTAGCGGGGAATTTGTTGGAAGATGCGTCGGTTGAAGTCGTCATTCCCAAAACCACCAGTTTCGCTGGTAACGGCGAATGCAAAGGGCGTGTCGGTGCGTACTGAAGTCTGGAGAGGGTGGACGTCGCTTTCCACGCTTTCGCCATCCGGGGCTGTAGAGGTAACCGCGTAGTGGTAGGTGGTTTCGGGATCCAGGCCGGTAAGCGTGGCGGCGTGGATTTCGGTGAGATTTTTTTGGTCAATGGTTTTTTGTGAACCTTCTATTGTATGGTATCGCCCATTGAGACCACTATGCGGTTTTTGGGTTCGATAAAAAGTGACACTGGAGGTGGCTGGAATGGAAGTTTCCCACATGATGGTGATTCCATCTGGTGTGGGCCATTGCAAGTAGGGGCCTTTCACGATGGTCAACATGGGAGGTTCCTTTTGGGTTTTATGTGAAAATATTGTTGCCGTCTGCAGGAATGAGCGTGGGGCCAATGTCCGGTGGTGTTTCCTGGTACTGTCCGCCGGGCGGAGCCACGAAAGCCCAGAGGATTACATGAAACGCAGTCCGCGCTGATTGCGCATGGCGCGGTTGGGTGCGGGGACATATTCTTTTGCTGGCAGGCCCACGAGTTCGCCATTTTTGATCCAGGTTGTGTCGTCGCCGTAGAGGTTGTCTATCAGGATTTTCTTAAGCCGATTCAGGTCGTTGGCGTGCGTTGGGTTTTGGGCAAGGTCGGTACATTCTCGAGGGTCGTTGTCGATGTCGAAGAGTTGTTCCTGATTGCCTACGGGGTAGTAGATGAGTTTGAATCGGCCATCGTGAACCATACGCATGGCGGCCTGGCCTTCGCCGTGTTCGCCGTAGAGGTGGTCGCGCTTTTGATTGGTTACGAGAGATTGCCGGTCCACGTGATCTGGAATGGGTACACCGGCCAGGTCCAGGAGGGTGGGCATAATGTCTCCGAATTCTGCCAGACGATGGTCTGTGGAGCCGGGCTGAATTCGTTTGTCACCCTGGGTGGGCATGAGGATGAATGGGATTTTTGCGGACATTTCATAAAAGGGTGTCATACACCAGAGTCCGTGTTCTCCAACCATGTGACCGTGGTCGCTGGTGAAGAGGACAATGGTGTTGTCCAGGAGTCCGGCTTCGCGGAGGGTACCGATGACGATGCGGATCTGATGGTCAATGTGGGTGAGCGTAGCGTAGTAGGCCCGGCGGGTAAGCTCCCATTCGTGGCGGTTCGCACGGGGCATAGACTGGTCATCTGGGTTGCTGAGGGTTTTGATATGGTAGGGAAGGTCATCGAAATTTTCGGACCAGTTGCCTGTGGCGGGTTCGTCCAGCGGTGCGTCCCGGTAGAGGTCCATGTATTCGCGAAGGGGGGTTGTTGGTGGGTGAGGTGCTGAGAAAGAGAGGTACCAGAAGCCGGGTTTGCGTGGGTCTCTGCGGCGGATGTATTTGCACATTTCACGTGCGGTCCAGTTGATGGGGTGGCAGTGTTCGGGCAGGTGCCAGGGGCGGGTGATGAATTCGTTCTGGGTCATGCCACCGGCATATTCCTGACCGGGGTATCCTTCTTCGGCTAAAAAAAGTTCATAGTCATCTGCAATGCCGTCCGGGATGTCGTGAAAAAGGTGACGGCCCTGGTCGTCTACAAGGACATCATCAAAGCCGACACGGTGGCGCTGGGGGTAGACGTGGAGTTTGCCCACGCAGTAGGCCTGGTACCCTGCGTCTCGGAAGCACTGGGCCATGGTGGGTACGTCGGGAAAATCCAGGCCATCTGCATAGGAGCGCAGACCGTTGGCACGGGGACTCATTCCGGTAAGAAGAGAGCGCCTGGCGGGTACGCAGGATGGGCAGGCCGAGTAGGCATTGGTGTAGGTGACGCCACAACGGGCAAGGTGATCGACGGTAGGGGTCATCACAACGGGGTGGCCCTGCTCACCGGTGAGCAGGCCGCTCCAGTGGTCTGTGCAGATGAGGAGGACGTTGGGCTGGTCGGGTTTGATGAAGTCTGGCATTGGAATCCTTTCGAGATTGGGAATCACAGAAGTAATTGGCACGTATGGTTATTGTGCGGATTTATTGTACGAGCCAGGTTTCGTCGAAGACGGCCATGTCAAGATCACTGAAGGACGGAGGCTCCCCAGACCATAAAGAGACGGCCGTCTGCGTATGGGTACAAAAATGGGTTTTGATGGTGTTGCCAGCCTTCACTGCCACGGATAAAGATTCCGTAGGTGCATTTGCCGGGTGTATAAGCAAAGGGCATTGCGGATGTGAGGTTCATCGTATTCTCCGGGAGTGGGTCATTCCGTATGGAGTGGGATGCGGGTGGTGATGTGGGCCAGGCCGTCGCCTACGCGTACGCTGTTGAGGCGGCGTAGCATGATAACGATGCCGTCTCGGTCTGCATGAATTTCCTCGATGGGTTCGCCGAATAAGTCATAAATGGCACCCAGGCGCTGGCCTGTCTGGACTTCGTCCAGGAGGTTGACGTGGGCGCGGTAATAACCGGCGATAGGTGCTGAGATCACCTGGTCCAGATTGCCTTCTCCCACGAGGTGGTGGGTGAGCGGTCCGGGTTGTGGATGGCCTTCGATCATGTTCAGGTGTTTGAGGACGTTGAGCACGCCGTTGCAAAAACAGGAGACGTCTTCCGAACGGGTGTAGCCGCCGCCGGGGGCTTCAGTGTAGATGGACGGGACGCCCAAATCTGTGGCGGCGCTGAGGCTGCGGCCAGGGGGCATAGGTAGCGGATGGCCCCATAGAATGGGGGCACCAAATGCTTTGGCGGCTTCCAGCGAGCGGCGGCCGAGTTCGCCATCATCGTGTGTGTACCCTACGAGGGTGGGAATGTTATAGGTGAGTCCACCGCTGTGCAGGTCAATCAGGAAATCTGCGTTTTTAAATAGTTCGTGCGTGAGCCAGTACGCGATGCGGTGTGTGATGCTGCCGTTTTTGTCTCCCGGGAACACGCGGGCCAGATTCAGGCCATCTACAGGGCTACTCCGAGAGATGGTTTCGTAGGCAGGCATGTTGCAAACAGGGACCATGAACAGGGTGCCAAACAGGGCTTCCGGCGTGATCTGTTCGAAGATGCGGGGAATGGCTTCTACGCCTTCGTATTCATCGCCATGGATACCAGAAATGACAACAAGAAGAGGGCCGTCGTGTTGTTTGCCGGTAACGTACAGGCACGGCAGGTGCCAGGCACCACCGTCTGGGCGACTTGCAATTTCCAGCCATCCGGTACTTTTTTGTCCTCGGGGTAATTTGTCAATTTCGAGGTTCTGGATGCGCATGGAATCTCCTTAGAAAATGTCATGCAAAGACGCAAAGTGAAAGACGGAGCCATTAGAAACGGAGGATGGCTCAGGCGAAGCGTTCTATGCAAAGAGGCGCCAGGTCGATTTGGGGTGGTTTGCGGGCGACCAGTTGGGATACGAGTTTCCCGGTGATGGGGCCAAGAGAAATCCCGATCATGGCATGGCCTGCGGCTACGATCAGATTTTCGAAGGCTTCTGATCGACCGAGGAAGGGCAGTCCGTCTGGCGTGCAGGGCCGCAGGCCGCGCCAGATTTCGAGTTGTTCGAGGCTATTGGGGTCCAGGGCCGGAAGATACCGGGGTACGGCGTTCAAGATGGCACGTACCCGGCGGTTGTTGATGGAAAGGTCCAGGCCCGCCAGTTCCAGGGTACCCGCAAATCGCAAGTTGTCTCCCATTGGGGTGACGGCAACTTTGGATTCGGCCAGGGATGCGGGAATCGTTGGGCAAATGGGGGGGCGCTTGAAGGTGATGCTATAGCCTTTGGCTGGTTGGATGGGTAGATTCAGGCCCAAGGTTTTGACAACTCCGGGAGACCAGGAGCCGCTGGCTAAGATGATCTGGTTGGCGGTAAATTCGCCACGGGTCGTTTGGATGGTGTGGATACGGCCGGAGGTGGTTTCAAACCCCAGGACCTCGGTATTGGGACGGAGATCTGCACCCCGGGATTGGGCGTGTTGGGCGAGTTCTTTGACGAAGCGATCCGGGATCAGGTGGGCGTCTTGAGGGAAGTACACTGCGCCTATTGTGTTGTAATGGACAGCGGGATCGAGTTTCTGTAGCTCTTCTGGGGTGAGCACTTCGGTTTGGACGCCGTTTTGGGAAAGGAGGTGCGCTTCTTCAACGCCACCGGCCAGACCTTCTGGCGTGCGGTAGACGGCCAGGTGCCCTTTCTTCTGGTAGCCGAAGTCCAGGTCCTGGATGGAAGCCAGTTCGTCAAATAAACGCAGACTGGCCAGGTTGAGGTCTCGGATAACGGGGATGGAGCGAAGCATCTGTTTTTCAGCGCAGGCGGCATGAAATTTCCACAACCAGGATGCCAGTTCCAGGTTCAGACGGGGTTTGATGTAGAACGGGCTTTCGGGGTCCAGCATCCATCGGAGGCCTTTGGAGATCACGCCGGGCGCGGCAAGGGGGACGCTGTGGCTGGGTACGATGAGGCCCGCATTGCCGTAGGAGCTACCGGAGCAGATTTCACCCTTTTCAAGTACGGTAACTTTTCTGCCGGTTTCGAGCAGATAATGGGCCGAACAGATGCCCACAGAGCCTCCGCCAATGATCACAACATCTGTTTGATGTCGCATGAGATCGCCCTCTAAAAGAAGGTCCATTTCGTGACGAATGTGGGTTCTATTTCAACGGATAGGTGAGGAGGTCAAGTTGGCTCAACGATGGTTTCAGGCGTTCGATTTCTTCTTCGGTGGCAGAGAGCATGGGAGCGCGTAAGTAGCGAGAAGCGATCTGGTTGCATTCCAGGGCGGCCCGCCAGAGGGCCTGGAATTTTCCGCCTATTGTGTCCGCCAGCGCAAACAGGGGGCGTTCGATATTTCGGATGATTGTGGCGGCGGCTTCGACGTCTTTTTTTTGATATGCATTCCAGTACTGGGTGGCGATGTGCGGGGCGAAAGAGGAAAGATAACAAAAAAAGGCCGGGTTCCATGGCCACTGGGTGTAGTTGCGCCAGAGGCCGCCGCCGGTGAGGAATGTCCAATGGTTACCGTATTTGTGAAGCGTATCCGCCGCGTAGTCCAGGGAGCCGTCTTCTTTGAAACAACAGATATTGGGAATATCGAGCAAGGCATCCAGGATGTTATGAGGCGGAAAGCCTACGAGCATGACGGGCATGATTTCTGCGATGGCTTTGTAGTGGGCTATTTTGCCGGCGGGCAGGGCGTGGTCTGAGGGCAGGACCATGAGAACATCTACACCGAGTTCCTGGCAGTACCGTGCAAATTCAATGGCGATGCGGTCCGGCCACCTGCGTGTGGCGGCTACGGTGAGGGCACGGCCGTTGACCTGTTCTACCATGCAGTGTGTGAGTTGCGTAACTTCTTCGTCGCTGAGAAAGTCGAACTGGCTATCTCCGTAGGTGAGGAGGCTTACTCTACTGCCGCCCGCGATGCCTACTTCGATGATGTTGCGAATGCCTTCCCAGTCGATTTCACCGTCCGATAAAAATGTTGTAGGGAGAGAGTTGACGGGCCCCTGAATCTGAGATTGGAGTTCATTCGGTATTTTGACAGGTGGCATGGGGATCTCTCCGAATTTAGGGCAGGAGGATATCCGTATCTTTTTCGACCACGCGGGCGATGGCGTTCTGGCAAGACCGGGTAAGCGAATAATTTAAATGATTGTTCCAGGTGCTGAAGATGCCCAGTTGTACCAGGAGATGTTTTTCACCAGAGAGCCAGCAAGCGTATTTTTTGCCTCCGTAAACGGAGTACATGATGCGGTTCATGCGTTTCTGGAGACGGTT
>JAQCGA010000156.1 GCA_027619145.1 bacterium
CCCTAAGCCACATCTGCACGTTGATATCAGCAAACAATTTCAGCCGGATGTAGGTCTGCTCATCATTCGTAACCGTCACGCCCCCATCACCCGTGGTCATATGTTTGGACTGTTGCAAACTAAAACATCCCATGTGCCCAAACGTTCCCACGTACCGCCCTTTGTACTTCGTAACGTGCGCCTGGCTACAATCTTCAATCAGCACCAGGTTGTGCTTCTCTGCAATCTTCACCACCTCATCCACCTCACACGGCCGCCCAAACAAATGTACAAGAATAATCGCCCGCGTTCGATCCGTAATATTCGCTTCGATCGACTCGGGCGTCATATTCAGCGTCTTCGGGTCCACATCTGCAAAAACCGGAACGGCGTTCTGCTGCAAAATCGGCATCACGCTGCCCGGGTCCGTAATTGGCGCGGTAATAATCTCGTCACCAGGGTCCGGGTTCACCGCACCTATTGCCAGATGGATTGCCGCTGTACCGGACGTGGCACTCTGGGCAAACTTCATGCCATACAGCTCAGCAAACTTCTCCTCAAATGCCGGAACAAACGTCCCGTTCTTCCCGAACAAATTCTGACTGCGCACCGCTTCCAGCAGAAGTTCTTCTTCCCGTTCTCCAAACGGCTTGCGAGTGGGGAATGGTGAGGTGCGAACTTGGGAACCTCCTTCAAGTGCCAGTTTTTCCACGCGACCCTCCCCACAATGAAAAACGCTGCCAGCATAAGCAGCGTATAGAAAACCCTTTGACCCATTGGAATCTCATCCCAGAACCCTCAATCTTGGTACGAACACACCTTTCTCAGTGTACAAAGTGGGGCCGCCACAGAGGCAGCCCCACTTTCTCACATTCAATCCCGTTCCAGCCGGAACAATACCTCTTTTTCTGTTTCAGCACCGCTAACCTGGTCCATCACGCGTACCGTCAACCGGTTCACGCCAGATTTCGCATTCTTCAAATCCATTTCAAAATATTCCTGCAAATCTGTTCCCGTCCGCACCTGATCTGTAGATACAGAAACTTCTGGGCTGCGTTCTCCGCGCCGAAACAGGCTTCCCACACCGGCTACCAGCCGACCGAATCCGCCGCCTTTTTCCGGCTCGGAGTGGATGGTATATTCCAGCTTATACCGACTTTGCCCAAAAGCGTCGGGCGTGAAGCCATAGGCCTCGTAATAAACAAATGGATGCTGGTTTTTCTGGTAAGATTTGGTGGTCATCGGAATCACCCAGATGCCATTCCCTTTGTCGTATTTTTCTTGCCCACCTTCCGTACCAATATGCCAGCCCAGTTCCAGCCCGCTGAGCTTCAAGCCTGCCTGATGGTAGGCCTCTACTTCCAGCCGCTCTTTGTAAATCCCAGATTTTCCAGAAACCAGATCTTTCACCTGCACCCGCATTTCGTATATGCCTGCGGGTACTTCAATGCTGAGCTGATTGGGGATAAACGCGCCCTTGTTCCTGGCCAGCTCCTCTGTTGTACGAAATGCCAGGTCTTCGCTACGCTGTAATGTAGCTCCTGTTTCCGGGTCGAACAGAGCAAATGCGCACCCCAGTTCCACAATCGACTGTCCATCTCTTGTCGCTTCGGTCAAACTCTTCGGCGACATCCCGTAATACACTTCAACGCGGGTATTCCCATCTTCTCCACGAAATGTTGCCCGGTCATAATAAAAATCCAAAAAGGCTTCTCGTCCACCAGGCAGATAATATTCCGGCGTCACCGTAATACTGCGCCGCATCACCACAGCCGGAGAGTGTTTCACCAGACGGCTCATTTTTCGAAGCGTACCCGTTTCAGACTGGTCCGGCGGAGGCAATGGAGCATAATCGAACCGGCCACCGCTCCACTCGTCGGTAAACACAATCTCAATCCCACCATTTACACCGGTATACACCCAGGATTCCCACTTGATAAACGTCATGACATCCCCACCGGTGGCCTGGCCGTGCTTCTCGGCGAGCGTAACCTTATAATTGTCACCATCCAGCGCAGACATATTGGCAGGTGCCAGAGGGTCATCCTCCAGGAAGGGCATGCCGTTTGCGTCAGTGGCTTCTATCGCTCCCTCGTCCATGCCGGGTGCCAGCTCGCTAGGAAAATCCATCCCCACCTCGTGCATCCGCTGGATTGGGAACACCGGCCCCCGCCCCACCTCTCCCATACCTTCTGGCCCATACAGATCGTGGGCAATGGCTTCCTTGATTCGCTCTACGTGCGGTGGCATCGGAGGCGCAACTTCACCCGAACGGGATCGGTAGTCCGGAGTTCCATACCTCACGTATACTTCACCGCGCCGGTCCCACGGCTTTACTTTCACAGAAAAATCTGCCATCGCGTACCAGACTCTACGGTAATGTTCCAGTTTACGTTCATTCACCGTAGTCATGAGGTCCGGATCCCGCTTCGCCCAGAACCGAGCAAGGAATTCCCGGCGGGCAACTGGATCTTCCGCCGTGCGACGGTAGGCTTCCAGTTCGTCTTCCGAAGCGATCAGGTCTACATCATGGTACCGTTGCCGCATCTCTACGGGCATCTTGGAAAATGCCCGGCCGTAGTACTGCATGGCCAAATCCAGAGCGCCCTGGCTTGCGCAGGCCTGCGCGACTACCGGCAACAACTGAATTTCGTTTCCGGTAGACAGAAGCTCATCTTGGACTTTATCGCGAATCTCTGAAAAAGATCCGGTCTTTATATAAGCCGTAGCCACCGCGCGCATCAATTCCGGCTCTCGCGTAGGAGAGGCGGCCAAACAGCGCACATATGCGTCCACAGCATTTTCGTAATCTTCAATATCGGTATAGATTTTCCCCAGAAGCCTGTACGATCCTTCAAATGCTGGAAACAAAACAGCCGTCTGATTCGCATGATAAAGGGTCTGTTCTGCAAACGTACCCTTGTCCCCTTCTTCCATTCCTGTCCGATAAGAAGCCAGGGCCATCCCGAAATGGGCAGGCGCATAGGCCTCTTGCCTGGACAATACCTTATGAAAAACCTCTTTCGCGTCGGAAAAATCACCCTTCAGCAGGTGCGCATACCCAACCCGGGTGTTTTGACCCTCCGGGTGCTGAAGCAACATCGGCCAGAAAAACTGTACCGCCCGTTCAGCGTCCCGGTCTTTCGCCTGGCCAGACGCCGCCGAAGTATCCTCGACAGCAGGCTGGACCTGCGCCCGGGCCTGGTGTGCTCCCAGGACCAGCATGCCGGCACAACCCAGACAGAACAACACCCTCTTCAATTCTATCCGAACCATCGCCTTCCATCCCCCTAAAACGGGCGTACCACGCCCAGGATTCAGCAAAACCTGCTCTCCCCCCGGACCCAAAAGAGCAGCCGAAAAGGCCTTTCCTTTTCATTGCAGCAATAAATTGCCAGCTTCAACCTTCCAACCTTCCAACCTTCCAACCTTCCAACTTTCCAACCGTTCCTTCGTTCCAACTTTTCGATGTGACACCCATCATTTTTTAGCGTTCCAATAAAACAGGGAGGACGATCGAATTGACCGCCCCCCCTGCAAAACACATCAGAACCTCCTGGATCAGAACGTGCCACCTACCGAAATACGAATAGGCGCATCGAAAATCCCCAGATCCTCATTGTGGTAGGAGAAGTCTACGGTGAACAGCTTTCCGCCCACCAGTTCGTGCTTCAGACCCACCCCAAGACTCCAGCTCTCCACAGCAATATGCGTCCGATAACCGCCACGGAGGGCCAGCGTATTCTGTACCCAAACTTCTGCACCAATCCGCGTCGTAGGCCGGAAGTCCGTAATGAACTCGTGCTCTACAGACAACGTCGCATAGCTGGGATCACCTTTCTGCCCGTACACTTCCATCGCACCGGCCAGAGAGAATGTCGTAGGCATCTGAGCGGTGAATCCACCCTCAGTCACCTCAACGTTCGGCCCCAGGTTCCGGAAGCCCATTGCAATACGCGTGCTCCGGTAGCCAGTGTAAAAGTGCGTGCCTACGCTGTAGTCAATGGTGGAAACTTTCTCCAGATAGAGATCTTCCTGGATCCACCGAATTTGACCACCCAGCATAAACTTGTCGGTCATCTTTTTGGCAAACGATGCGCCAACAGCAATATCACCCACCTGAGCCATTGTGCCGGACCCCCACGGTGCCGTGGGAGTCGTTACTTCAAATTCTTCGGCAGCAAAACTGGTCACATTGATACCAATGACACCAAAACCGGCATTGAACGCCAGGGCACCAGAAATCACCTTGGAGTTGGCCAGCCAGCGCGTATAATTCAACGTATACGCCACGTTCTCAATATGCCCAAGACCAGCCGGGTTCCAGAATGCGGCAGTGATATCATCGGCAATCGCCGTATAGGCGCCGCCCATGGCCTCGGCGCGAGCGCCCTGGCCAATTTTCAGAAACGGAAATTCGGAAATACCTACGCGTTCGCCCCAAAGGCCCCACGCTTTATCCACGTTTTCCATCTTTGGGTCAATCAAGGCTCCGTCCCGGGTGCCGGTGCCGGCAGCAGGCTGCTCAATGGCTTGCACCGTTGAGACAGACATGCAGGCGACAACCACCAGGGTCAACCCCAAGATGATCCATCCCTTGTTCATAACGATTCTCCTTGCACTCAAAATCGCGAGGTTGACTTAGCGGACCACCACGAACGTACCTGTCTTGATTTTGCCACTGCTTGCGCCGGACTGACTATGCACTGCATAGAAATAAATGCCCGGACCCACAATGGCGCGCGTAGTCGTATAAGGACGACCATTCCAGGAGATTTCACTCCGGGTTTCGTCCAGTTTACGCAACACCTGAATCAACTGGCCCGCACTGTTGAAGATGTACACAAATGCCTTCGTAGGCACATTCACAAACCGTATCTTCAAAGCACCACCGTACTCGTTGGTACCGTTGGCCATATACGGGTTCGGTACCACTACGATGTCGCGCTCCATCCGGTCTGCCGCTGGCACGTAAGGAAGCACCGGCGAACCTTGCTGAACCTGCGAGGAGAAAGAAAACGGTCCTTCCAGTCCATTCCGGAGGCGCGTCTGGGCGCGAGCGGGAAGATCTGCAAAGGTCTTCGTCCCGTCGTTGTTCGTCCAGGTATCATGCCCTTTGGCATAGGCGCGAACCGAATAGAAATATGCAAACCCTGCGTTCGAGTTCGGGTCAGACCAGCTATACATCCCCGGACGTGAACCCACACGACCTGCAGCAGCATCATTTTGCAGGCTCGTGCGCAAACTGGCGTCATCTTCAGCAGCAGCCACAGGCCAGTCCGCACCAGCAGTAAACGTAACACCCGGCGGATATGGACCACCCACCGGAATATCTACGACCCTGCTGAACGGACCTGCCGATGTCAACGTACCACGCTGTCCACGATATACCCGGTAGCCCGCAATATCGGCTACGCCGTAGTCGTTATTGATTGCACCGTCTGCAGCACCAGACCAGTAGAGCTTCACTTTCGCATTCTCGTCGCTCTTGATTACCACGTCAACATCCGGCGGCCCATCTGGAATATCGTAGCCGCTTTGGTAGGCAAACAACGCGTGCTCCGTATGCTCTACAATGGCCTGCTCCCCCTTGAGGTAGCTGGCTTTGTCAGCCGTCAACGACCACTGCCACATGTCAATCGGCGTATTGCCCGGACCACCGTATTCGGCCCCGCTACCGGCCACATACGCCATTACCACCTTGGCTTTCTGCCCCGGAGCCAGAGACCACGGGCCATACACCTGGGCGTTGGTAAACCCACCCACGTCCGTCGGATTGTCTTTTACCGTAGTCGCAGTCAACTTCGTCCACGCCGCTGCAGGCGATTCGCCTTCGGGCGTGGGTTCGTCGAAGTCATTGGAGCTCCGTACCGGCCACCAGCCCTGATAAGACGGCTGATCGCCTGTAGGATTTACGTACCCTGCTGCAGCATCCGCCGTATTAAACGAATGAATGCCCGCGCTTGTTGCGTAGGCCACAGGGGCCATACCCACAAAAGCGTGTGCAGCCAGGAGACCGCCAGGATATCCCATTTCTTTCAGATCCGAAGACTCCAGATCTTTCTGCCATGGCTCACCGGTATCGTCCCAGCCTTTGAACGGGCTGTCACCGTCGAACTGGTAGCTCAGCTTGAGCCCCTGAGCACGAGCGGCACTTACAGATACCGGGCCACCGGCTCCGCCGTCAACATAATTTCCGGCTTCCGTGTACTTGAAATGGTCGTCCAGAGAATTGTCCCGCCATTGCCACCACAGACCCCCACCCGTGTTCTGGTCGGCCGTCTGATTGCTTTTCCAGGTAGCAAGTAAGGGAAGGTACACTTCGTTCCGAGTGGTGCTGCCGGTATTCTCCAGAACAATCTCAACAATCAAAAAATCATCGAAGTCCTGATGACTCCAGGCCATCGACTTGCGTGTAATTGTGATCCCCTGGCTATTGGTCCACTGGGAAATCACCATTTCTTCTCCAAAACTATCGTTGGGGATATAATCCCCATACCGGAAGTTCCAGATCTTGCGCGGAGGTGCATTATCTTGTGCCGGTGGCACAAGCGCACCCGGCCAGTAGTTGCTCGGCTGGCCTGCCGGTGGCGTCATATCCTGCATGTACTGGGCAGTTACACCCAGAGCCGCTTCCGGCCCGTTTGCCGGATTATAAACCAGCGGTACAATGTCCGGGCTCTTACCGCGTGGACCGGACCAAGACAGGTTCACGCCACTATCAATTGAAATAACCCAGGTTCCGAAACCAACTGCATTGCCACCCCGGCGCGTGTAGTTGGAACTGGCGTTTGTGCTGGGAATATTCTTCCACCCTGGGTACCAGAACATATAAGGCTCACCAGTCTGGCCCTGCCCCAGGTTCCAGCCACCAAACGTACCGGAACTGTTCTGGTCTATGGTAATCATACCCCGCTGTGTTGAAAGCCGCGGAGCATCATCCTGATCTACCGCCCCTGCCTGCATCGGCAAAAGGGCCAGCAGTCCACAGACCAGAAAGCACCCTGCAAATCTTATGCTTTGTTTCATTCTCGCCTTCCCCCTTTTGGCGGGGGTGGGCCGGAGCCCACCCCCGTCGGTTGGTTGCAGGTCGTTAGAAATTGACCCTCATGCCTACACCGAGCTCACGCGGCTTACCATAATACCGCGTCAATTCGTTGTAATCACCATACTGCAAATAAGTTGCATCATTCGGCCGGGGCGCGTTCATACCCCACTGAGCATAGTCCGGATAGTTATTCGGGATCGGGCTGTCCTGCTGGTTGAACAGGTTGAACACTTCAACGTAGAAAATCGCATTGCGGTGTCCACCTTCTACCAGCGTCTTCTCTACAGACAGGTCCGTCCACGTCCGGATCGGCTTATGACGAATCTCAGGCTGCTTGCCCGGAGGTGTGTACGTTACCGGGCTACCACTCTGGATACGCCAGACCATGTTGGCCCGCAAGCCACCCACAAAATGCCAGTCGCGGAGGTTCGGACCAAAGTCCGCCGGGCTGTCAAAGTAGAACGATGCACTGGCCTGCGTGCGCTGATCCGTGCCCTTCGCATTATACAGGTTGCCGCCGCCATACGTAGGCTGCCACACCCCGTTCATGTTCGCCGGTGCTTCATACGCCTTCTGCACGTCCATGAACTCAAAGACCACCTCTTCGTACGAGTCCGTCATCGCATTCGCACGGCCCCGCCACTGGTTGGCTGCTACTTTGGCCCACGTCGCACGCTCCTGCGGCGTGAAATCATCGCGCACGTACTCCGTGCCATTCCACTGCCAGTCATGGTACAGGTCCGGATTCATTACATAAGCAGAGTCCGGGTAGAACATGGTGGCATTGGAACCGATGCTGGCCGTAGAAGCCCAGCCGAAGTTGATCGCAGCATTGAAGGAGAAGAACTGGCTGAAGCCCTTGCGGACGTTCATTTCAAACCCCTTCATATCCTGAACACCACTCGGCTTGCGGCCCCATACCCAGGTCGTCCGCTGCGGTTCGTACCAGTACCGGCTACCCGAGTTGATTTTGCCAATCGCACTCTTGTAATACGCCGACATACCTGCCGTGTAATTGGCTACAAAGTTCCAGTCTGCACCGGCTTCATACGCACGTGTGCGCGTCATGCCAATGTAGGGGTTCGCCATCCG
>JAQCGA010000157.1 GCA_027619145.1 bacterium
CTTTTTTTCGATGCGTTCGCGCATTTCACCGGCGCGGGTCGTAAAGAGATTTTGCGGCATGAGCATGTCTACACGGAGTCCCCAGTGGTGGTCGCGGGAGAGTTCGTCGTCTGTGCCCAGGCATTCGGAGCCGTACCCGAAGATGCCGCAGGCCACCTGCTGTGATTCTTGCGGGAATTCGGATTCCAGGAGGGGGTGGACAATTTGATGAAAAAAGTCCCGGCTAGCGGCAATGATGTTGCTGGCCATAGCGGATCTCCCTGATGCCCGGAAGAGAATCTTATTGGGTTTGTTTTTTTTGTTTGGTTGCAGTGGGGTCCGGCTGCTTTAGTACGTGTTTGTAGAGGAACTTGAGTGCGCTTACTGCCTGGGTGTAGTAGGACCGGGAGATGTTCTGTTGGGTTTCCATGTCTTTGAGGTAGGCGCGAACTTCCTCGGGACGGAGGTCTCCGGGAGCTTTGGGGATGTGGTTGAGCAAACGCTTGATGTGGGTGGTGTAAATTTTGACGGTCTGGTGGCTACGCCCTTGCTTTTGGAGTTCGATTTCTACGGCGTGCACGGTTTCTGAGGCTTCTCCAGGCGCGGTTTTCAGGGCCGAGCGTTGGCCGGGGTGTTTGGGTAAGGGGGCGAGCAATGAGGGGTCCACTTCGACCTGGTCCCCTGAGTAAAGGGCACGCAGACGCTGGACCATTCTGGCGTTGTCCGGTACGGTCCAGCACTGTTTCTCGGGATTCCATTTATGGCCAGGAATGGTCTGGATGCGACGGTATCGAATTTCAGTATACGGCAGGTACACATCCAGGCGGCCAAGTCTGCCGGGTTTGATTCGGATAGGGTCCATTCGGTGTGCCATGTCAAATACTCAAGAGCGGCAGGTTGGAGGAGTTGTGGATTGGAAGGGTGTGAACAATGAATAGTGTTTGGGACCGAAAATGTCAATCAGTTCCTGTAGCCAGGAGCCGGAGCGAACGTAATTTTTGGCTTCAGGAGAGGATGGGGCATGATATTGAAGCTCAAGACTTGCGCTTGATTTGCCGAAATATATAACAGGTATAAGGGATGTAAACCCCGGAGGAGGTGATTGCGATGTTGGCATCAGTCCAGGGGACAGGAGTCGCACTGCCGAATCTTGCTTTTGCTTTGATTATGAAGTCCGTACAGCAGCGGCCTTCCGTACCCCAGTCTCCTGCGACGAAGATCGCACAGCCTGCAACGCCGTCTGCCGACTCGCAGCACCATATTGATGTGAAAGTGTGAGGTTGGAACTGATTTTCTGAGTATGTCCCTTATAGTTAAAAAGCCCCTGCCTTTTCAGGCAGGGGCTTTTTTTTGTTTTAACCAGAAGGGTCAGACGGTTGCGTCAAAGCCCTGGCTTCTGAGTTTGCGGGCATTTTCCATCAAGGTGAGTGCCTCGATGGAGGAGGCCTGTTCCATTCTGGGTGCGCGGTAGTCTCGGACCTGGGTTTGAAAACTGGCCACTTCTTCAACTTGCTCTTTGGCGTCTGCGAGCATTTGCAGGGTTGTGGGCCCGAACCCGGTGTGACCTGAGACCATGGGTGCGTAATTGTTCACAATATAACTCCAATCTGGCATACGGGTACAACGGTGGCTGGAAGGCCTTTTATACCCATCGGCAGAAGGAGAGAATTCTTCAGTCGGAAGTTGTTTGCCTGTTGCTGCTTTCCCAATCTTCCATGACCTGTCGGGTGCGGCGCAGGAGTTGTTCATCTTGGTTGGCGCGGACTGTCTGTGGGTCCTTATCGGACCAGTCGTAGTAGCCTTTGCCGGCTTCCAGGCCGGTTTCTCCGCGTTCGACCATGGCTTTGAGATAGGCCAGCGGCTCTTGCCATCCACCCAGGGTTTGCCAGAGGTGGGAGGCCACGCGGACGTGCATGTTGAGGCCGTTGATGTCGCGCTGTTCAAGGGGGCCTGCGGTGGTGAAACGGGGAGCCAGGCCCAGGCGGAAGGCCAGGTCGATGCTGGCGGCATCGGCTACGCCGGAGGAGAGGAGGTGTACGGCTTCTCGGATGACGGCGTGCTGGAGCCGGTTGACCAGGAAGCCGGGTATGTCGTGGTTTACGCGGAGCGGAAGACGGCCCAGGCCTTGCCAGATGTCTGCGATCCGGTCCATGGTGGCGTCCGAGGTGTGTTCGGCGCGGATGACTTCAACGACAGGGACGATGTGGCCGGGTTGTACGAAGTGGGAACCGGCAATGCGGCTTTTGTGCTGTACATGCTGGGCGAGTTGTGTGATGGGCAGGCCGGAGGTGTTGCTGGCAAGGAGGGTTTCAGGTGGGGTGAGGGCATCCATTTGCTGGAAGAGGGATTGTTTGGATTCCAGGTCTTCGGTGATGGATTCTACGACGAATTGTGTTCCATCGAGTGCATCTTCCAGGTTCGTGGTGGTGCGGATGCGTGTCAGAACGGTTTCGGGAGATTCACCGTTGAGGCCGTCGTAGCGGGCCAGGTCCTGGGTGTATCGGTGCAGGTTTTCGAATGCCCGGCTGAGGCTTTCGGAGCGTCTGCTGGTGAGGATGGTTTCTTTGCTGCCCAGGGCCAGGACCAGGCCAATTTGGCTGCCCATGAGTCCGGCACCAACAACGGTGGTTTTGTCAAGAAAAAGGGTCATCGGGTGGGGGTTCCTTCCGGGTTGTCAATTCCTGGATATTTCATCGAGGACTTCAGCTGCGACTTCGAGGGTTAGATCGATGTCTTCTTCGGTATGGGCCAGGGAGAGGTAGAGTTTGTTGCCTGGGTTGAAGAAGATGCCGCGCCGGATCATGGCTTTGCAGAATTCACGGGCGGTGGCGGCGTCGGCTTTGAGCAGGTCTGCGTAGTTGTGAATCGGCGTTTCTGTGAAGAAAGGTTGGAGGACCGGGCCGTCGCCTGCCAGGACAAGGGGGAGGCCGCGATTCTGGCCCAGCGTTTCCAGGCCGGTTTTGAGGCGGTCTGCGAGTGCGTAGAGTTTGGGATAGGTGTCTTTTTGTTCCAATACGTCGAGGGTGGCTAATCCGGCAACTGCGCTGATGGGATTTCCGTTGGTGGTACCACTGACGAAGGCATAAGGGGCGTTGCCTTTGCGGCGTGGATCGGCAATGTCCAGGACGTCTGCCCGGCCGCAAATGGCGGCCAGGGGATATCCTCCGCTGATGGTTTTTCCGTAGACAGCAATGTCCGAGAGTACGCCGTAGCGTTCTTGTGCGCCGCCCCAGGCCATGCGGAAGCCGGTGACGACTTCATCGAAGATGAGGAGGATGCCGTGGGCTTTTGTGGTTTCCCGCAGGGCTTCCAGAAAACCTGGAGTGGGAGGAATGGCGCGTTGGAAGGGTTCTACGATGACGGCGGCGAGGTCGGTTGCGTAGGTGTGGATGAGTTCAATGGCGGCGTTTGTGTTGTTGAATGGAGAGACGAGGACGGATTGTGAGACGGACCTGGGGATGCCGGCTGAGTCCGGGACGGGTGTGGGGCCGTCTGTGGGTTGTGGTGGGGTGGTGCTTTGCTGGGCGTAGTCGTGTGCACCGTGCCAGCCGCCTTCGAATTTGAGGATTTTTTCGCGGTTGGTAAATGCACGGGCCAACCGGAGGGCAGAGAAGGTGCCTTCTGTGCCAGAGGCACAGAAGCGGATGCGTTCTCCGCAGGGAGAGGCTTCTACGATGCGTTCGGCCAGGTGGATGATAGGTTCGTTGAGGGCGTAGAAGGTGGAGCCGAGGGCGGCCTGTTTCTGTACGGCGGCTACGACGCCTGGATGGGCGTGACCGAGGATGAGGGGACCGGAGCCCATGACGTAGTCAATGTATTCGCGGCCGTCCACGTCGTAGAGGCGGCTACCTTTTCCATGATGGAATACGGTGGTTACATCGCTGGGCATTTGGAAACTGCCCAGGCAGCCGCCTACGAGATAACGGTTGGCACGTTCGAGTAGGTTCTGGGCGTTCGAGGTTTTCATTGGCGTCTCCGGATCAGAGTGGAACAGGTGAGTGTTTTTTCAAGATATTGTTCGGTAGTGGTTTTGTCACGTGGTTTTCGGAGGGAGAGATGGGGCTTGCGTGGGGAGGGAGGTGGGTTTATTTTGGGTGTCGAAAGGTGTAGCGGAGTATTTGGGTAGGGGCAGGCCCCTGTGCCTGCCCGGATTTTGTCTGTGTGTTGTGCAGGGTTTTCATTTGTAGGGGCGATCCTTGTGATCGCCCGGCCTTTTGTAAGGTTTTTGGGATTTTGAGAACGATTTTGGAATTTGTCTATGCGCTTTCCGTTTGTGCCTCCGGCGGCCCCTTTCTTGGAGCGATCCAAGAAAGGGGGAAAGAAGATCGCTCGCTTGCCGCGAGGGGCTTGAATGTGGTCTGGTGGAAGGCCGTTCCCTGCGGCGGTTCAGTACTCCAGAGGCGTACACAAGGGCGGTTGTGCCCCGATCCGATAGGGTGGGTTGCTGTTACGGACGGTGTTGCTGGGGGTGCAAGGCCGGGAATGGTGGATGGAACCCAGGTTTTGATTGTCGGTTGTTGATTTTGTAGGGGCAGGCCTATGTGCCTGCCCGGCTTTTGAATGTGTAAGGTTTTGCATTTGTAGGGGCGAACCTTGTGTTCGCCCGGCCTTTGACAGGATGGCAACGTCTGTTGAGAAGGAGGAGACCCATGGCGTCTGATCGGCCGAATGTGCTGGTGTTTTTTACAGATCAACAGCGGTGGGATACAACCGGGTTGCACGGGAATCCGATGGGGCTTACGCAGAATTGGGATGCGATGGCGCGGCGGGGTACTCATGTGGCAAATTCATTTACGTGCCAGCCGGTGTGTGGGCCGGCGCGGTCGTGTTTGCAGACGGGGCTGTACGCAACAGCAACGGGATGTTTTCGGAATGCGATTCCATTGCCTCGAGATCGGCGGACGTTGGCGCATCATTTTGGGGAGGCTGGATATCAGACGGGATATATTGGGAAGTGGCATTTGCACGATCGTGGGACGATTGGACCGGTGCCGGAAGTGGACCGGGGGGGGTATGAGTACTGGCTGGCGTCCAATGTGCTGGAGTTTACATCTGATGCGTATCAGACGACGTTGTATGATAATGAGAATCATCCTGTGGAGCTTCCGGGGTACCGAGTGGATGCGTTGACAGATGCGGTTGTTCGGTATATTGACGGGCACAAGGCGGAGCCGTTCTTTCTATTTACGTCTTATATTGAGCCGCACCATCAGAATTTTACGGATGATTTTCCGGCACCGGATGGATATCGGGAGAAGTACACCGGCGGGTGGATTCCGCCAGATCTGGCGGCGTTGGGTGGGACTGCGCATCAGCATCTGGGGGGGTACTATGGGATGGTAAAGCGGTTGGATGAAGCGTTGGGGCGTACGATGGATGCGCTGAAGAGTTTGGATTTGCTGGAGAATACGGTGGTGTTGTTTACATCTGATCATGGGTGTCATTTTAAGACGCGGAATGGGGAGTACAAGCGGTCTTGCCATGAGAGTTCGATTCGGGTGCCTACGGCGTTCCAGGGACCGGGATTTAATGGCGGTGGGCAGGTGCAGGAATTGGTGAGTCTTGTGGATTTGCCACCTACGTTGCTGGATGCGGCAGGGATTCCGGTTCCAGAGGAGATGCAGGGGCGGTCCATTTTACCGCTTTTGAGAGGAGAGAAGGAGGGATGGCCGGAGGAGGTATTTGTACAGATCAGTGAGGCGCAGGTGGGGCGGGCCGTGCGGACGCACCGGTGGAAGTATGGGGTGGATGCGCCCGAAAAAAGACCCGGTCACGATGCGGGTTCGGAGCGGTATGTGGAACAGTATTTGTACGATCTGGAGGCAGATCCGTATGAGTTGACAAATCTGGTAGGGATGCCGTCGCACCGGGAGGTGGCGGATGTGATGCGGGAGCGGCTGGTTCGGCGGATGGTGGAAGCAGGAGAAGTAGGGCCGGAGGTTGTGGAGGCGGAGGAGAAACGGAGCGGGCAACGGCGGGTGAGTGCGGAGGATGCACGAAGGTAGAGGCATGCAATAAAGGCAATTGACAATTGTCAATTGCCAATTATCAATTGACAATTAGGGGTAGAGATGGGTGCGAAGACGCTGAAAAGGCTGACGATGGTTCCGCTGGAGCAGGTGTGTGTGGAGGGTGGATTCTGGGGGGAGCGGGTGGCGGTGAATCGGGAGGGGACGCTGCCGATTGAGCACGAGCAGTGCCAGAAGACGGGGCGGCTGGATGCGTGGAAGCTGGAATGGAAACCGGGAGAACCGAATCCGCCGCACGTGTTCTGGGATTCGGATGTGGCAAAGTGGATTGAGGCGGCAGCGTATAGTCTGGCCACGCATCCAGACCCGGTGCTGGAGAAGCAGGTGGATCGGGTGATTGGGTGGATAAAGAAGGCACAGCAGTCGGACGGGTATTTGAACGTACATTTTACGGTGGTGGCGCCGGAGAAACGCTGGTCGAATTTACGGGATTCGCACGAACTGTATTGTGCGGGGCATTTGATGGAGGCTGCGGTAGCGCATTTTCGGGCTACAGGAAAGCGGACGCTGCTGGATGTGCTGTGCCGGTATGCGGATTATATTGGCCGGGTGTTTGGGCGGGGGAAGGGACAGAAGCGTGGGTACCCGGGGCACGAGGAGATTGAACTGGCGCTGGTGAAGCTGTATCGGGCAACAGGAGAGGTACGGTATCTGGATTTGGCGAAGTTTTTTGTGGATGAACGAGGAAGGCGACCGCATTATTACGATAAGGAGTCCAGGGAACGAGGGGAAGCGCCGGGGAGTTATCGGTTTGGGAAGTACGATTATTTGCAGGCGCATTTACCGGTGCGTGAGCAGGAAACAGCAGAGGGACATTCGGTGCGGGCGTGTTATTTGTACGCTGGAATGGCGGATGTTGCGGCGGAGACAGGGGACCGGGAGTTGTTGAAGGCGTGCCGGAAGCTGTGGAAGAATATTGTGCAGAGGCGGATGTACATTCATGGAGGGGTGGGGTCGAGTCGGTTTGGGGAGCGGTTTACGTTCGATTACGATTTACCGAATGAAGAGGCGTATGCAGAGACGTGTGCGGCGATTGCGCTGGTGTTTTTTGCACACCGGATGTTGCAGGTAGAGGTGGACGGGGAATATGCGGATGTGATGGAGCGAGCGCTGTACAACGGGGTGATCAGCGGGGTGTCGCTGGATGGGAAGCGGTTTTTTTACGATAATTTGCTGGCGGTACATCCGGAAGTGCATCGGTTTACAGGGCAAAAGCCGCCGTCGCGGCAGGCGTGGTTTGGGTGTGCCTGCTGTCCGCCCAATATTGCCCGGATGCTTTCGTCGCTGGGGCAGTATGTGTATTCGACCGATCAGCGGGGGATGTATGTGCATTTATATGTGAATGGTAGGGCGTATATGGATGTGGGGAATACGCGGGTTGAGGTGGAGCAGAAGACAGCGTATCCCTGGGACGAAAAGGTACGGTTGGTGGTACGGCCGGAAAAAGCGGCTACGTTTACACTGGCGTTGCGGGTTCCTGGTTGGTGTTCGGCTCCTTCGCTAAAGGTGAATGGGGAGGCGGTGCAGGTGGCGAAGCATTTGCGGAAAGGGTATGTTCGCGTGCCACGGCGCTGGGAAACGGGCGACCGGGTGGAGCTGTTGCTGCCCATGCCGCCGGTTCGGATGGAGGCACATCCTTCGGTGCGGCAGGATTGTGGGCGGGTGGCACTTCAGCGAGGTCCGCTGGTCTATTGTCTGGAAGAAACGGATAATGGAAAAGATTTGAACGATCTGGTGCTGCCGGGGGATGCAAAGCTGACGGTGAAGAAGGATCGGGGGCTGTTTGGAGGGACGTCGGTGATTGCGGCTCGGGTGAGGCGGCGCAAGTCGTGGAGTGGAAAACTCTATCGTCCGGTGGAGTCTGAGGCACTGGTGGGGACGATGAAGGCGATACCGTATTTTATGTGGGCGAACCGGGGGGAGGGCGAGATGCTGGTGTGGATAGGAAGTGCTGTATAGACCATATTTCAGGGTTTGAGTGAAGGGGCTGCGCAGAAGTAGCGCGGCCCCCTTTTACTTTGGGGCGTATCGCTACTGTTTCACAACAAACAACTATGCATCAATGGCATGAAGTTAAGGGCTGCGCCCCGATCAGGACCTAACCCCCC
>JAQCGA010000158.1 GCA_027619145.1 bacterium
CATCCACCGGGTATAAATTAGACTGAACCAGCCCGCCTACCCCTGAGGCATCACCATGTCCACCTGGTATACCAGGCTGCGCAGGCTCGCTTCGGGATTGCGTTTGAAATGTAACCGGATTGCCCTTCTCCTGCGTGCATTCAACGCCTCAAAATCTCCCAGTGCCTGCGCAGCCTTCAATACACCAAACGAAAAACGCCGATCAGGAATGGGCAGGTCTACTTCATCCTCAGATGTAATTTGCAAGAATACACCGCTGTCCGGTCCCCCTTTATGAAGCTGCCCGGTGGAGTGTAGAAACCGGGGCCCAAATCCTAGCGTTGTAGCTACACCTGTCCGGTCCCGCACAAGCTGCCGAAGCTGATTTAACAAGGTTTCGTGCGCGGCCGTCATATCTATATAAGCACAGATCCCCAGATAATCACCGGGCCGCAAACGACCTAAGTGCGCTGCCAGAATCGCCTGAATGGTATCGCACCCGTGGAGTACATCTATGTTTTCTCCCTGCGCAAATACCTCTACCCCGCCCTCTTCCAGCAGCGCATCTGTTTGAGGCAACCTTCCGTCTTTTTCGTAGGCTTCTGTCAACCGTGCTGTGAACGCTTTGCTCTCCTGCACGTTGGGTTGGTCAAATGGATGAATGCCCAGCACCGCACCGGCAACTACAGTAGCCACCTCCCACCGGAAGAATTCTGCTCCCAGATCCAGCGGATCTTCAAGATCAATTCGTATAACAGGATGCCCCGCTCCAGCCAGCAAATCCACAGCCGCGTCCTGCCCTTTATCTACGCCTTGTGCCAGCCGCAAATAGATAAACATGCGATCGTTCCCGTATACCTTGGGATCTCCTGGCAATTCGCGGTCCACCGGGATCAGACCGGTTCCTTCTTTTCCTGTACTTTCAGCGACCAATTGTTCCAACCACGCGCCCAGGTGAGCAATACCAGGAGAAGCGATCAGCGTCACTTTATCCCGCCCGGCCCGGGCCAGTTCACCCAGCACAACTCCCAGGCGCACACCAGGGTTCTCTTCCACCGGATGACCTGGACCGCACTGCTTTGCCATACGTGCCGCCCGCTCCAGAAAACTTTTCACATCTACGCCCATCAGCGCGGCCGGAACCAGCCCGAAGGCGGACAGAGCACTAAACCGCCCTCCCACATCCGAAATACCCGCCCGAATTGCCCGAAAACCCTCTTTTTTTGCACGTTTTTCCAGGGACGAGCCCGGGTCCGTAATGGCCACAAACTGTTTGCCTGCCTCATCTCCGGCAACCTGGCGCACCGCATCCAAAAAATAGTCCAGAAACACATTCGGCTCTGTTGTTGAACCAGACTTACTCGCAACAATAAATAAGGTACTCCGCAGATCCACCTCTTCAGCAAACCGCTTCACCTGTGCAGGAACGGTAGAATCCAGCACATGCAGCCGTGGATAACCGGCAACATGCCCAAAGGTTTGCGACAATACCTCGGGGCACATACTGCTGCCCCCCATTCCCAATACCAGCACATCTCGAAAACCAGCCTTCCGTATTTCTTCCGAAAGGGCGTTGAGCGAAGCGACTTCAGCCTGTTGGGTATGCGGCAAATCCAGCCAACCCAGCCATTGGTCCTCATCGCCTCCTGTCCAAAGTTTCGCATCCCGGCCCCAGAGCTTTTCGGAAAGCCCCTCGGCTTGCCAGCGATCCAGCGTGTCCTGTACCACTTTTTTATACGGACCGATCAACTCCTTCACGGTCTCCTCCTGGCTGATGTGGTTGTTACCCGTACAGATGTGCTACATATTCTCCATACCCATTATACAACTGCGAGGGAACACGTTCTCCCGTAGAAATTAACCGCTCGGTCGCCTGAGACCAGCGCGGGTGCGGCACATTCGGATTCACATTCGCCCAAAAATCATATTCACTCGGTGCAAGCTTGTTCCAGAACGTGGGTGGCTGCTTGTCTGTGAATTCAATCGACACAATAGACTTGATGCTCTTGAACCCATATTTCCAGGGAGCAACCAGCCGAATGGGTGCCCCGTGCTGCTTTGGAAGCGCGTGTCCGTAAATCCCGGTACCCAGCAAGGTCAACTCATTCATTGCTTCTTCCATTGTCAGCGCTTCAAAATACGGCCATGGATACCAGGGCTGGCTTTTCTGCCCAGGTGCCTGTTCCGGGCGTTGAAACGTAACCATCCGAACGTACCGCGCCGATGACTTCGGCTGGACTTCGTTGATCAGTGCTTTCATCGGAAAACCTGTCCACGGTACGGCCATGGCCCAGGCTTCGACACACCGGAAGCGGTAGAGCCGTTCTTCCAGGGGCATCCGGCGAACCAGGTCATCCAGATCATACACCTTTGGCCTGTCAACCAGGCCACTCACCTCCACCTCCCACGGCCGGGTCTCAAACCGGTCCACCAGATCTTTCACCCTTTCCTTATCTGTGGTAAACTCGTAAAAATTATTGTACGAACCAGCAACATCTTCCGGAGTGACCTCGCGGTCCAGCTTCCATTTCTCGTTGCGCTTTGCAGGATAGACTCCAGAAGGAGGTTCGGAGATTTTTTTCACCTCAACCACTGGCTTCGCTTCAGGTGCCTGCGGATCCGCACACCCCAGCACAACTCCCGCACCTGCAATGCCCAGCGCTTGCATAAATTTTCTACGATTCAGATATGCATCCTCTGGCGTAGCCAGGCGCTCCGACATTTCCCAGACTTTTGGAATTCGAATTTGTGCCATTCGTTCTCCCCTCCTTATTTCTGCTCCAAGGAACTTGCCTGGTCGTTCAGCGCCCAATCGTACTTCATATACACCAGGTTCACATCTGGCATGTCTGTCAAAAATGCGCGGTCCCCATCTGACAGATAAGGCTTAATATAATCGACGATTGCGGCATTTTTTACATTGTATTTCCCCGCATACCACCCCGTAAAATCTCCCTGGAACCAGTCAAAAATCTTGGAAAGAAACAGCTTCCCCTTTGCTCGATCCACCCGCACATGTTGCGGATCCAGAACAAAGGCCCGCATACTTTCCTCAAGATCTACAGCCAGGCTCTCCGGCCGAAACGCCTTCCGGGGCAAACGGGGGCATCCCACGGAAGCGCAATTAATTGCAGCATGCACCCGTGGATCTGCAAACTCCTTCCGCAGAATTTCATGCTCGATATGGTTTAAGGTAAAACGTTTGCCGCCCACGGTGTACGAAATTCGGTCAAAGAACCCATCAATATCCCGCACGCTTTTCACCGGAAACGCTTCCACAATACCTTGAAGAACCAGAGCATTGTATGCGTTCAACCAGTATGCTTTGCGGGCATCCAGGCTCTCGAACGCCTCGGGGTGGCTCTCTGGACTCAGATGTGCCAGCCCAAACGTGAACCGTTTGAGATCTTCCGGATGGGCCTTCAGGCCGGCATAGTCTACGCGGCCCTCCAAATCCACAAAGGTCTCAAGCACCCGGTCCAACGTCGCATAATCGATACGGTGGGCTCCCTTTTCAGATGCGAATACAGGGACCTCAAAGGTGCCCAGAATAAAGACAACAACCAAACACCACAGCAATTTCCCATCGTACTTTCCTGTTTGAATCACACGCGACCTCCGCAGTTCGCTTTCTCGGTACCCAACGGCCAGACACGCTCTTCAGCACAACACGAAAAAACAGTACGATCGGTACCCTTTCACGCACAATGCCGAAGAGCTGGCAAAAATAACTGATGACTTCAGAAATACTGGGCAATCGCTGTGCCACGCACAATGCCGTTGGTGTCCGCCTTCCACCAGAATAAGCATAAATGTATATATTGCAAAATCTTAAGAAAATTAAAGGGAGCTCACGTACTCGCCGAAGCTCCCAACAGAACCTGTGTTCACGCATCAACCCTCACGAAATCATAAGAGCCTCTGCTACAACGCCAACGAAGGGCATCCCCGGTGCACCTCGAGTACCGTGCGGAACACCCGCTCCCGTCCCACAGATCGCAAGAATACAGTGCCTTTCCCATCAGGAATCGGATTGCCCGGCGTCTGGCCCGTGGTTACCTCAAAAGGATCATCACACCTCACCTGCAAACGGAGCCACACCCCGCCCCCAACCTGCCAATCCACACACAACCTCCCTGCTACCGTTTGTGTATGTCGATTTGTGAACCAGGCAAACGGACCATCCACAGGAAGGGGGGGCAAATCCAGGGCCTCTGCCCTCTCCGGCGAACGAACGACCATACCGCCACGCGCATGGAACACCCACCCGAACCGGCGTTCATCCTCAGACACAAACCGATCTTCCAGATACACCAGAGGAGGTTCGAAGCGCACAAACCGCTCCAACCGGACGCCCTCGTACGCGTCCTCCAGAATACCTGTGGCTTCTCGTGCACCTGAACGGAACTTCAGCGAACACCGCTCGGCCCGCGCCTGATTTTGCTCATCCACCATCAGGGTATTATGACTCAAGGTACTTCGGTAAAACGCGTGTATCGGCTCCACCGCATACCCCGCCGTACCCAGATCCGGTGCAATCACTTCGCCAAATGCCCGAAGATCTATGCTCAACTTATCCGGGTGGTCATGTCCGGCACCGTGTGGTCCGCTGCGAAACATGAGGTCGAACGATCCTTCTTTCGTTTTCCCTCGAAACATAGCGACGCCCGAGGCCTTCAGCACTGTAGATCGCCGGGAGAGCCGTTTGGGGCGCACCTCGTCCGGCCCGTACGCCAGCGCGGAAAGGCTGTTGCGCGATACCCCTCGCCCATAAATCTCAGAGAGCGCTCTCTCATAGAGATCGCTCTCAAATTGCCCTGCGGCGTATTCGTACAAATGGCGATACACAGAAAGTGAACGCGCCCCTGGAGAACCCAGATCCCCCAAACAGGGCAAGCGCAACTCCTGGTCGCATAAGAGTACCGGAGCTTCAAACATTTTCTCAAAGCGTTCGAACAGATCCGCATCCGGTGTCCCATCCGCCTTCAGTCCTTCGAAAGCCGCCACCATGGGACAGATCGTATAAAAATGGTAAAACATGGTCCCTTCGAACCAGAACCCGTCCACCTGGCCATTCCGATCGGTCCGCAACCCGTCACGCAATAGGGCAGGCACTCCCCCTTGCGAATCGTACAGACCCCGCTTTCTCCAATCCTCTCGCCCCAGAACCGTACCCGCCAAGACCAGGCTGGCCGCCACGTACGCCGTCATGTTATGCGCTCCGGTTTCATCCAGAAAGCGCATCTGTGACGGCATTCCATTTTCGAAAATATTCGTTGCCACAGCCTCCTGATCTGCCACAGAGTAGAAACCGCTATCCCGGGTCAGCGAGTACGCATTGGCCAATAGCATCAGCGTTTGAGAATCGTACAGCGGGTGAAAATACAATGCGTTGAAGCGGTTCCCTTCTCGCAAGTCCGCCCGCATAAAAAAACGGGCCGCCCGTTTGACACCGTCGGCCACCCATGCGGCAAAGCGTTCATCTCCAGTAATTCCGTACAGAACACCCAAACTGCGCATCATGCGAAATGTGCGCTCGTGCGTCAGCAGTACCCAGGCCTCTCGCTGTGCCTGACTCGTATGCCAGGACTGATCCAAAGGATCCAGAAACTGCCCCGGACTCTCCGGATCGTACACAAGATGTTCAGCCGACGTATGTGAATAAAAGTCGTGACGCCAGCCAATTTTAGACTCCGGCAACAGCGGCGGCTGTGTGACAACAACCTCGGCTTCGGCACGCATCTGTGAAAGAACATCTTTTGCCCACGGAAGGCAGTCCACCTTCCGCCGAATCTCCTCCAGCCGTTCCACCCCAAAAAACAGCGTAGGCCACACATCCTCAATCAACATCCCGGTATCGTACGGAGACAACGTGTACGGCCATTGAAACCCCTGTCTCACGACCCCCTCCTCCTAAAATGTTCATATTTATTGAGCGTGAATCCCGTATACGGCTGCGGGAGTCCGGGCGAAAACCTGATGGATGATTTCAACTGCAGTACCTGTATCGTACCATCTTCGCTCCACCCGTTCAATCAGGATGTCCCGGAGAATCTCTTTGACCATCCGCAACTTCGGATAGCACCACTCTGCATGATAGGCATCGCTAAAATAGGCCGTGATCTTGTTGGCAGGAACGGCATCCAGTCGAAGCTCCAACGATTTTTTGATGATGTGCGGATAAAGCGTGTGCCACCAGTATGCCGTCAGGCTGATATTGGGAAGGTGCCGAGCCAGGATGCAAAGATCCTGGGTGAATATGTCCGAGGCCACGGACAGGTCAAATCGAAAGTCTTCAAACTCGTTCGCCAGCCGTCCAATCGCCCCGCAGAAGCGACCGTCCCAGTGGGTAATCGAACGGTGTGGGAGAAGAACCTCGGCACCGGCAATCACCTGAATGGTGCGAATCGAGGTCTCCCTCAGAATCTCCAGGAGTACACGAGCCCCGAAAAAGCAGAATCGGCCCAGGTCCTCGGGTGCCAGATTTGCTCCCTCACTGGCTTTGCGCAAAATTCGGGAGGCTTCCTGTTCCGTCGCCCCCAGGGGAGTGATATACGGGAGCACCCACCAGCCAATGAACTGAAGCTGGTCGATCGGAAGGCAAGAAAGCCTGAGCCTCAAGAATTCGACGTAGTCCGAAGCGGTCCGGATTTCCTTGCCGAAGATTTTCTCCCATCCGACCAGCACTTCAACGCTGTTCTGTTTGCCGTTGATCAGATTCACAGGAAAGGCCTCGGAGGCCTTGAGCATGCGGTTGTTGCAGGGCTCGGTTTGCAACTCGACCGAAATGCTGGCGTCGATCCCGCAGATGTCACGAAAGAGCGTCTCCTCCCAGGCTGGGTCACATCCCTTCTCAGAAATCCGGTCCGCAACCTGCGCCAGGTTGTCCTCTGTGAGCCGGTCACACCCATAGAGATCCTTGAGAATCCAACCGAGCATGACGCCCGTGATCGTATTGCGTGTACGGTTCAACCACGGGAGCGATTTCCGCACGCGGTCTACCGGATCCATGCCAACGTCCGAAATCTCGTGCGGCAACCCTGTTTTCGTAACCTCGGTCTGAGGCATGCCCGCTGATACGAGTTCAATCCAGATGTGGTGATACAGGACGATATCGGCGATTGAATCCGCAGACGGCTTTGCGAGGCGCAAATGACAGTGCGGGTCAATCACACGTACCCTGTCGAGGGCCTTCCGAATCTGAAACTCTGCGTCTGTCACAAAATCCTCATTCTCAACCTGCCGATAGGAAATTCCACCCGGGCAGGAACTGGCCACCAGGAGAAGCCATTGAAATGTAATCCTATGTCATCAAATTGATCGTGATGAGGATCAAAGCTAACATACAACCGGCGAAGATCGCAATCGTATTCCAGGAAGACCGGAATCCGACAATCGCTCCCATAAGGGTGCCGACCGCGACTACGACGAACGTTAGGGCTCCAGCGTACCGATTCTCAGGTCCGATCCCGAGCTGTAGCTGAGTGAACGGAACGGACCCGAATGCAAAACCCATAGTGCCCGCAACCGTCGAGAAAGCGACTCTGGCGATTCGGCTGAAAAGGACACCGACTCGGCTTGGCGGTGGCGCGTTATGCCCCCACAGCACAGCGAGAATCCGTTCTATCGTCCAGTGATCCATCGCGTTTACCTCAAGGAGAACTCCATAGAGAATCTGGTCAGTCCTGATCGAAGAATGTCAGATAGGGCTTCCTCTCGATCTCACGTTTCAACAGCACAGCCAGTTCCATCGCGTGATAATCGCCCCACATGGAAGACTCCCCACACGGCACCTTTCGCCCGGGTGGTATGTGATCCCAACCATTGGGCCGGTGGTACACCGAGTGCAAAATCAATCCCTGATGTTCCGATGCTTCAGACAGATACGGTGCGCCGAACAACGTACTCGCCACAGTCAGAGCCGCTTTCACATACCGCTCCCCATCCTCGCCCAGGTATTTCCCCAACCTGTAAAGACCCTGTGCCGTAATCGCCGCCGCTGAAGAATCCACAGGTTCGAACTCGTTAAAAGGATCCGCCGGGCAGTCCAGAAAGTCCCCCATCTGCGCCAGGCCAGGAGCCCCTGTATCCCAGTACGGAATT
>JAQCGA010000159.1 GCA_027619145.1 bacterium
ATCGTCAAAAAATATATCTACTTTATACGCTCGAAACCCATTCAACGCATCCGTGCAGGGGAAACCGGTCAAAAGCCTGAACAACCAGGCATGGACCGGTACCATAAATTGGCGAAACAGGGGCAAGCTTTCGGCCCGTCCGCCCGTCAGACGCCGCGACCCCTGAACGTAATCGTACCCCTCTTCATATATAGGCTTGAGCAGTCTTTCTGCCTGTCCCGGATCGTCTTTCCCATTGCCTGCCACAAGTACAACTACCCGGTACCCGTTCTCGCGCGCATAGCGCACCACTTTCTTCACAGCGTACCCGGTCCCGCCATTTTCCTCGTCCCGAAGAACAGGAAAGTTGAACTCGGCAATGTAGGCCGGTGTATCATCCGAAGACCCATCATCATTCACAACCACATCAAAGCAACGGTCTTCAGGAATCCTTGAGAGGGTATCCCGAACCGTTGGGCCATTGTTATAACAGAAAATAGCCATCAATGGCTTTCCCAGGGGGTTGCCATCAATGTTCATGGGTAACACTTTCCAGAACGGCTTCTACAATCGACTCCAATTGGATTGGCTCCAGTTCCGGATACAACGGCAAAGAAAGAATTCGTTGTGAAACCCGCTCTGTCACCGCAAGCGAGCCAGACTGCCGGAATCTGTTCTCACCCCGATAGGCTTCCTGCCGGTGAACTGGAATCGGGTAGTGAATGAGCGTGTCAATTCCTTTTTCCTGCATCAGATGTTGTACCCTGTCGCGATTCTCCACCTCAACGACATAGAGGTAATACACATGAGAATTGCCCTCGCGTACCTGCGGCGTCTGGATCTGTCCTGCCAGAAGTTCGTTATACCGAGCCGCTAGAGCCTGTCGACTCTCGTTCCACTGGTCCAGATACCCCAGTTTCACTCGCAAAACCGCAGCCTGGAGTTCACCCAGGCGACTGTTATATCCCTGTATCGAGTGATGGTATTTCTCCGTCTGTCCATAGTTTCGGAGCAAACGCAGTCGCTCAGCCAGATCCGTGTCATTTGTGATCACGGCGCCACCATCGCCGCAGGCACCCAGATTCTTGGAAGGATAAAAGCTCACGCATCCCAGGTGGCCCATACTGCCCGCCGTACGGCCCTTGTAGCTCGCACCATGAGCCTGTGCGGCATCCTCAATCACCCATAGATCATGTTGCCTGGCCAGATCCATCAAAGGATCCATATCCACGCATTGGCCATACAGATGCACCGGCAGAATCGCCCGAGTACGCTCTGTAATCGCCTGCGAGACGACAGAGGTATCCAGAGTATAGGTCGCATCGTCTATATCTACAAAGACCGGGGTAGCACCTGTCCAGGAAATGGCCAGTGCGGTGGCGATGAACGTATGAGAAACTGTAATCACTTCGTCG
This sequence comes from bacterium, assembly GCA_027619145.1. The sequence continues at coordinate 1,395 of JAQCGA010000159.1, forward strand.
CCCGGTCCAATATTGCACGCTTTCAAAGCCAGGTACAGCGCATCGGTTCCCGAACCGACTCCAATACAATTCTTCGCATTACAATAGGCGGCAAACTCCGCCTCAAAGGCCTCCAGTTCTTCCCCAAAAATGAACCATGTCTTTTTCATCACCCGCTGCATCGCTTCACAAAGCGCATCGCCCACCTGAGCATGCTGTGCCTGCAAATCCAGAAAAGGTATACTCACATTATCCTCTGAAATTCCAATCGGAGATCACTCGCACACGGCATAGATATCAGCCGTATGTAACGGAAATTCTTTGCCCAGTTCGTAAAAGGCTTCAATCATCTCCGTTGTCCAGGTATCCTGAATTTGTTGATTCGACAGGGGTTTCAGAAATACACCACCCATTGCCGTGATAGAAAGCCCGGCAGCCTCCAGGTCTTTTTTGAACGTATCTGGTGTGTACACCCTTCGGTGCCCCTGGCTGACATCCCGCTGATTCAGCTCACAGGGATGCTGAAGAAGCCCCATTTTTGTGGCCGCCAGACGATGTAACGAATGCCCATTGGGCACGCCCAGTAGCAAACGGCCACCTGAGACAAGCCAGCCTTTTGCCGCGATGAGCAGCTCAACCGGATTTTCCACGTGTTCAAGAATATGTTCCAGGAAAACCGTATCGAACCTGCCAGGCGGCTCAAACTCTTCAAACAGACAATGCACCTTCTTTACATTCGAATACTCAGGAATCGAATCCAGGAGCGATTGCGCCCCATCTACAACCATCAATACTGAAAAATGTTTCACAAGAAACTTCGTCATCTGCCCATCGCCGCTGCCCAGTTCCAGCCCAGAATCACCCCGAATATGGGGAACCCAGGTTCGGTACCGGAACTCAATCAAACGAACATCAATATCTAGCTGTTCCTTATACCAGTTCGATGCAGCCTCAACCCGCTCCGATTCTTCGGGCATTCGTCAAATCCTTATCGATTCAGATGTATTACAACCGATCATGCTTTTTTTTGGATCGCCGCCTTCGTTCATCCAATTCCTGTTCGATTTTTTCAATTTCACGTACCGTGGTCAGCACGGGCTCGGTATCCATGCCTCGCACCCAGGCAAGTCCGGGTTCAAGCGGATTGATACGCTGCTGAAAGTGGGGTAAAGGTTCGTCAAAGGCAAGTTTCACAAGAAGATGCGGCAAATTGAGACCAGCCCGGGTAAAAAACAGATGTGTTGTAAAAAAGCGGCCGATATTAATTTCCGTCGGGTTGGGCACACCTTCTTTGTCGTACGTAAGATCAACACCGAAAATGCCGTGGGGTTCCACATCGATCGCCCGGATTGCTTTCAATGCGATCTCATCCACCTTCGCATCGGATACGGTTATCCCGGTCCCGGTAATTCCTGTTACACCCGATAATGTGCGGTTTGCAAATTCCCAGTACAGACGCTTCCGGCTTTGCGCAACAACAAGTTCACCTCGACGCCAGATGGAAAGCCACGTCACGGAATCCTTCTCCAGACATTCACTCGCGGTAAAACTCCCCCAACCCTGATAGTACTCGATCCACCGGCGGGCCATTTCATAATCGTCCGTAGGCAAAGCGCCTCGCCCCCAGGCACCGGTTGTCGCTCGGATCCAGATCTTGGGGCCAAATTCTTTGAATGCTCTTTTCAAATCCTCGTGCGTGTGAAGATACCGGGTCCCGGGAACCCGCAATCCGGCGGCCATCCACTTTTCGAAACTCTTGAATTTATCCTGGCAGATTTCAACCGTTTCGTGCGCCGGAAGATAGGTTCGCACGCCCAGTTCATTCAGCCGATTCCGGAAGCGGGAAACCGCATACACTTCTGCATCATTCTGCACATGAATAAAACCGGGGTTCGTCTCCCCAATAAGATCTTCCAGCACATTGTAGTAATCTGGGTCGTTGGCATAGAGGCTCGGATGCCGTTCATCTACGCTGGCCTTACAGAGATCGTAAGGAATACACGTCATCCCGAGAATATAAAAAATTTCGGGCGACTCGCGGAGAGATTGAATGAACCCATTCGAAGGAGCTCCCCCTGCGCCTCCAACAAGAATTCGTTTCATGGAGCACTTTCTTCATCTACGGACGCTTCATTCCAGTAATGATGTCGGTATTGCCTATAAAACGCAATCGTCCGCTTCAACCCTTCTTCCAGAGAAGTCTTCGGTTCCCAGCCCAGCATGGTACGTATCTTCGAAATATCTGCGTAATAATCCCCCGGCTCAAGTTGCTTCCGCTCTTCGGAAAACGGAACCTTCTTACAGCAGCCCGATCCGGCCAGACGAACAATGGTATCGCCAAGAGTAATAAAGTCCGTGGGTACGCCCGAACCCACATTGAAAATGTGCCCGTACGCGCTCTCGCTGGCGGATGCCAGAAGCAATGCATCCACCAGATCATCTACATAAAGAAAATCGCGCAAAATACGACCATCTCCCATAATGGGAATCGTCTGGCCATCCAGAGCCAATCGGACAAACCAGTTGGCAACGCCATAGCGATTGTGTTTCATGTGGTGGCATGGGCCATACGTATTGGTAATCCGCAGACAAATTCCCTGCAATTCGTGAATTTCGTGATACATCATGATAATCTGTTCGGCCGCCAGGTTGGTAATGGCATAGATTCCCTTCGGGTTTGTCGGAGCCGTTTCATCTACCGGCAATTTAACAGACGCCCCGTACTGACCACGCGTACCGGTAAAAATAATTTTCGCCTTTGCATTAAACAGCCGACAGGCCTCCAGAACCGAGAGCGTACCGCTAATATTGATATCCACATCAGTAAACGGATCCAGGATGCTATCCACATGGCTCACCTGTCCGGCAAGGTGAAAAACATAATCCTTATCCTGTACAACATAATTCATAGAGTGACGATCACGAATGTCTGAAAAGTTGATATGTACATCGTGCTTAACGGACTCAACGTTAAAAAGATTGCCGCCGTACAGAGGCAGCATACTATCCAGCAGTGTGACGGAGGCTCCCATCTGAGCCAATCGAATCGCCAGATTGCTACCCAGAAAGCCCAAACCCCCGGTAATCAGCACCTGTCGTCCGCCAAACACCCTGTGCAAATCATTTTGTAACATCATTTGAACCTGCCAAAGTTCGATATTTTGAATGAAAGATTCTCTTCATGAGATCGTAGCCCCCCCAGGAGCATAGAACTGCAATATACGGCATTGCAGGAACCCGGTATCGCCCATCGCCGATGGCACCCGGGGGGAAAATCAGATAAAGAACGATCAAGAAAAACACGATCACAATCGGCGAACGGCGATGTTTAAATAAGCAATAGAGAGCCAGTGCGTAGACTCCCAGGGACATGAAAACAGAGAAAACAATATACATCAATTCGAGAGCCGTCTTTTTTTGGTACAACGAGCGAATAAAACCCCAAAATCCCAAAGTAGCAAAACTACTCCGTGCATTGATATGCGCCCCACCTTCCACACCCAGCAGAGATCTGGTTGTATGCGTTTGCGGGGACAAAAGCGTAATCAAAATCCCCCAAGCGTGTAACCTCCAGTAAGGCGGCTGTGCGTTCCAAATTTCCCCAATCGCCTGGCGGAAAAAAATTCTTCTGGCCACCTCTGGGTTTATATCGGAGCGTTCACTTAGCGATTCATACTCTTTCAAGATATCGAGGTATTCCTCCGTGTACTGGCGCCCTGAATGAAATGACCTCACATAGGACAATGGTCTCATCCACGTATCGGTGCTGGCGCTCAGCAACGAGAGCTGACTCCTGCCGGCCTGATAATGATTGCGCATGATCCATGGAAATATTACCACAAAAAAACCCGCATATAGACACAGACAAACCCACAGGACGTGCTTCCAGGAGCCTCGATATCTCTGGATGCATTTCAGGACAACCAAAACAGCAATGAACAAAACAATCAGGTATGCTGCAATTGGCTTGCAAAGCGCAGTCACTCCCAAAAAGAGGCCGCACAGAACCGCGCTCCGGATACTCTGCTTTTCAGTTAATTTGACAAAATAATAAACGCTGGCAACTAGAAGAAAAGTAAACAATGATTCGGTCAACAGCGCGTTGTTATAAACAACAGATAGGGGGTAAATCGCCAGAACCCATCCGGAAAGATACCCTGACCGATTTCCCGCCGAGACCTGACGTTCCAACAAAACAGTCAGCATACATGTTAGAACGCCGATGAAACTTTGAAAGAAAACAGCCACGTGGGGCCTGTATCCCAGAACTCCGTAAACGACGGCAAGAAAAACAGGATAGCTGGGCGTTCTGAAAGTATCCGGTTCATACGGCGGCTGGGACTGCAACGAGAAACCGTTCCCAGCGACCAGATTTCTCGCCAACTGGTCGTACTCCCAGGAATCCGGGAATCGCATTCCAAAATGCGTACCTCCGTTTTCCAGAGCAACGGCAAAAAACACAATTCGAATCAGAAAAGCCACTCCCAGCAAGAGTACCAGGTTGCGCCCGGCAAAATTTTTAAAATCGCTCGCTGGAAAAGCGGTCTTCACAAAACGGGTAAAACGAGTCATACAACACGCTTCCTACGTCTCGTATCCGATATTCGTTCGGTTGCTCCCCCAAAACCCTTCCTGCTTCTCAGGGCAATCCCAGAGAAACAGAAAGCAAACGCAAAAAACAAAACGGAAAACATCAGATTGGGACGCTCAGCCCACGCCGGATAAGTAATCGAATTTACATAAGATTTACCAAATATCTCCCGCAAGACCCTGTAGATACTGTTTCCCAAAACAAACTTATCCCATCGAATTCGCCGCACCTCCTGGTAATTGAACAACTCCAGATCGTAGGTATCTCCCACCAGCTTGCTCAGCAACACATTATCCGCCAGCTCTTCCATTGCAGTCAGGCTTCCATCGGCCTTCCGGAACATCAGACCCATCGTGGGATCCACAACATACCACTGTCCATCAATCAATACTTCGACAACTGCGTGGGTATAGGCTTCCTTCAAAGGCAGATCCAGGCCCCGCACATTGTAAAGATGCACCCTTCGCGCCGAAATTCCCGAAAGACGCAGGAGTGTAACAGTCAGTCTCACCAGATCGCCGCACTCACCACCCAGTTCGTTCACCTGCACGGGCGACGCTTTTACGAACATGAACAGTGGATTTATATACCGTATTTGCCCCGTGGTTTCGCCTACTCTGACCTTTTTATGGACGTACCTTGTGATCTTCTCCAGTTTTTCATCCGGCAATTCCCCCCCGGACAGTAAAGACCCCAAAACTTCCTTTTTCAAGTAGCTCATGTCCGCCCGGTACGACAAACCATAGTATGTACCCAGCCCCAGACAAAGGGCAGATAAAATCCAGAGCAAACGTATAAAATATAAATGATGTAGCACTTCTTTTTTCATATTCAAAAAACTCTATAGAGAAACACTGGAATACATCTCGTGCCAGGCCGCATAATTGAGCAACAACCAGATCACCGAACTGTGATCTGCTTCCCCTTTGCGGTGTTGTGCAATCAGTTCTCGAACGCCGGAAGGATTGAACAAATCCTCCGGCAACCGGCCGCCATCCGCTTCCAGATAATCCCCCACCATCTCGGACAAACCTGTCCGTAACCATTCGCGCAAAGGAACGCTGAACCCCCGCTTCCCTTTCCGAATGGTCCGATCCGGCAAAGAGCTTTTTACCGCATCGCGCAAAATCGCCTTCGTTTCCCAACCGCGCACCTTCAGCTCCGGCGGAATGCGTGCGGCAAACTCCACCAGCCGGTGGTCCAGAAACGGAGAACGGACCTCCAGGGAATGGGCCATGCTCATTCGATCGACTTTCACCAGCATATCTTCCAGCAATCGGAACCTCAAATCCGCATATCCTGCTTTGCTCAACACCGGCAGATCCGATCGCATCACTTCCAGAATATCCTGCGGACAACCGGGATCGCCATCCAGCGGATGCTGCTCAAGAAAATCCGCAGAAAGCAAAGACCGCAGCAACGGCTCAGCGCAGAGCGTATGCTTTTGAAAATACATGGTTTCAAACGGAAGAGAACTATCCCGAAGAATCTTTGCCGCCCGCTGGGCGCCATACCGTTTTCCACGGGGCAAACAGCCAGCACCCGCCTGCGCAAGTGCCGGCAAAAGCCGTTTCCCAACCCATTGGGGAAGCCGTCGGTACATTTCCGCAAACCGAATCCCCCGGTTTGAGGAATAGCCCGAAAACAGCTCGTCCCCTCCATCCCCACTCAGGATCACAGTTACATGTTCCCGGGCCAGCTTTGAAACATGATACGTTGGAAGAGCGGAAGAATCCCCAAACGGCTCATCAAAGTGTCGCACCAGCGCAAGCAGTGTTTCCGGCAAATTCCGGCTCAGGTCTTGCTCGCGCAACGCCAGAACCCGGTGATCCGTTCCAAAATGATCGGCAACAACCTGCGCGTCTCCCGATTCGTCCCACTCTTCCCGGTCAAACCCAATGGTAAAACTCCGGATCGGCTTGAGTCCCGCCCGGTGCGCATAGGATACCACAGCACTTGAATCCAGTCCGCCGCTCAAAAAAACGCCCAGCGGAACCTCACTCATCAGCCGGCTGCGGACGGCTTCCAGAAGCAGTTCATCCAGTTCCTCCACCCATCGCTGCGGCTTTTTCTCCGGCTCCTCCGGTTCCCCGAACTCAAC
>JAQCGA010000160.1 GCA_027619145.1 bacterium
CTTAGTCCGGTGAGAAAATTGCGTTGGATTGTGATCCTGGCATTGCTGGGGCTTCTCTTTTTTGGTATCCAGAATGCCTATTCGGCTCTGGCCGGTTCAGACCTGTTCCGACTGGAGCAGATTTCTGTGGTGGGCAACGGGTTGCTGACCCCCTCGGAAGTAGTCGCCTGCTCCGGGCTGAACGTGGGTGGCAATCTGTTTGAAGCCGATCTGGTGGAGGCTACCCGGCGGCTGGCCTCCCACCCTCTGGTTCGCGAAACCCTGTTGTTGCGCCAGCCTCCGGGTACGCTGGTCATTTCGCTGGAGGAGCGGCGACCTATTGCGCTGGTGGCAAAGTCCGAAGGGCTTGTCGGCCTGGACCGAGAAGGGATGTTGTTTGCACTTCCGCAGGTTGGGTTGGACCTTCCGGTGGTTACAAGTGTGAAAGCGGTTCGGGACAGCGCGGGTGCTTTGCAGCTTATGGGTCTGGTGGGTTTTCTGGAGACGTTGCGGACAGACGCACCGGCCTTTTTGAACGGGATTTCCGAGATTCAACTGGTCTCTGCGAAAGAAGCACGAGTATACCTGGCAGAAAGTGGGCTGGAGGTGCGCATGCGATTGGATGCGGCGGTTCAGCAGGCTCGGAATTTTGAGGCGTATCTGGTGGCGCGCCAGACAGCCTCACCGGCCTATGTAGACCTCCGGTTTAACGGCCAGGTCGTTGTAGGAAGAATGTAGTGGCGAAATCCAGGGAGACGCTCTCCCGGAATTTTTGAAAGGAAGAGCATTATGGTCAAAGGCGATCAGATCGTTGGAATTGACATTGGAACCACCAAGATTTGCGCCATTGTAGCCGAGGTGGAAAACAACGGTCAGCTTAAGATTACCGGTGTGGGTAATAGTCCGTCGGACGGATTGAAGCGGGGTGTGGTTGTAAATGTGGAGCAAACGGTTCGGTCCATCCAGCGGGCTATTGAAGAGGCCGAACGCATGTCCGACGCCCGGATCTCGGCTGTGTATGCAGGTATCGCTGGCGACCACATTCGGAGCTTGAATTGCCGGGGAGTGATTGCGGTTTCGGGACCGGACAACGAGATTACAGCCCACGACGAGGCACGTGTGATTGAAACCGCCAAGGCGGTGTCTATTCCTATGGACCGGGAAATCATCCATGTATTGCCCCAGTCTTTTGTGGTGGACGATCAGCCCGGCGTGAAAGATCCGGTGGGGATGTCTGGGGTGCGGCTGGAGGCAGACGTACATATTGTTACAGGTGCGGTAACATCGGCTCAGAATATTTGCAAGAGCTTGCGCCGGGCCGGAGTGGAAGTGGTAGACCTGGTGCTGGAGCCGCTGGCTTCCAGTTACGCGGTACTCTCGCCGGAAGAAGAGGAAATGGGAGTTGTGCTGGTAGATGTAGGTGGGGGTACTACAGATATTGCCGTGTTTTACGACGGCAGCATCCGGCATACGGCTGTGGTAGGCCTGGGGGGAGAGAACGTGACGCACGACGTATCGATTGGGCTGCGTACACCCCTGAGCCAGGCTGAGATCATCAAGCGGGCACACGGTTGTGCCCTGCGTTCTCTGGTGAGCAAAGAAGAAACCATTGAGGTGCCTGGGCTGGCTGGAAGGCCTTCGTACCAGGTGCCGCGTGCGGAACTGGCCGCGATTATTGAAGCGCGGATGGAGGAAATTTTTACACTGGTCCACCGGGAGATTCGCAGAACAGACTACGCAGATCTGCTGGCGGCCGGTGTGGTGATTACAGGCGGCGGCGCGATGCTGGAAGGCTGCGTAGAGCTGGCAGAAGAAGTATTTGGCATGCCGGTAAGCCTGGGGATTCCAAAGGGGGTTACTGGGCTTTCGGATGCGGTAAACCAGCCCATTTACGCCACCGGCGTAGGATTGGTACTGTTTGGCATGCACCACCGGAACCGGAACGAAGTTTTGCACGGTGGCGGAGATGACTTTTTTGATTCCATCCTGAGGCGGATGAAAGGATGGGTGAAGGATTTCTTTTAGACGGTGAGCGAAAGAAAATTAGAGTGGGGATTGCAACCGGGGAGAGTGGCATCTGCAACCCGAAGTTCAAAAGACCAGGAGGCACAATGTGGTTACGTTTTCGATTGTAGATAGCGAAAATCAGGCGAGGATGCGAGTCGTTGGTGTGGGAGGTGCCGGCGGCAACGCCGTGAATCGAATGATCGAGGCAGGCCTCAAAGGTGTGGAGTTCATTGCGATCAATTCGGATATCCAGGATCTGGAGCTTTCAGAGGCGTCTCGACGGCTGCAAATTGGGCAGACCGTGACGAAGGGATTGGGCGCTGGTGCCAACCCGGAGATTGGCCGACAGGCCATAGAAGAAGACCGGGAACAGATGGCTGAACTGCTGGCCGGTTCGGATATGGTATTTGTCACTGCAGGCATGGGCGGCGGTACAGGTACTGGTGCGGCACCCGTGGTGGCCGAAATTGCAAAAGAGGCCGGTGCGCTTACGGTAGGGATTGTAACCCGTCCGTTTGTCATGGAAGGTACCCCCCGGATGCGCAATGCGGATATGGGGATTGAGCAGATGAAGGCCGCGGTGGATACGTTGATTGTGATTCCGAACCAGCGTTTGCTGGCAGTGAGTTCCAAAGATACCACGTTGCGCGATGCCTTCCGTATGGCGGACGAAGTGTTGCTTCAGGCCACGCGGGGTATTTCGGATCTGATTACGGTTCCGGGTGAGGTGAACCTGGACTTCAACGATGTGCGCACCGTGATGCTGGAAGGTGGAGACGCGCTGATGGGTACCGGGGCTGCTGTAGGCGAAGGCCGGGCCGTGGAAGCTGCGCAAAAAGCCATTAAGAGCCCGCTGCTGGAAGAGGTTTCTATTCAAGGCGCGAGGGGCGTTCTGGTCAATATTTCGGCGGGTAGCGATTTGAAATTGTTTGAGGTGAATGAGGCGGTTTCTGTGATTACCGAGGCGGCTGGAAACGAGGCGAATATCATCTGGGGAACGGTGCTGGATGATACCTTAGGAGATGAATTGCGGGTGACGGTAATTGCCACCGGTTTTGCCATTGAAGAAGAACGGCGTGGGGTAAGTATGGCTGTTGCCAAACCCAAAGAACACAACAGCCGCCTGAGCCGGGACGTGCCTGCTTTTATGCGTAAGCCCGGGAATGTAGAGATCAACCCGAGGGAGCAAAAACGGGAAGAAGCAGCAACCGAAGAGATTTCTCTGGATGATTTGGAATACCCAACATTTCTGAGGCGCAAGATCAAAGACAGCGCATAACAAGAAGAAGAGTACAAGAAAGAAGGGGCGGCCGAACACATCGGCCGCCCCTTCTTTTTTTAAGAAAGGTTTTATGTTTCTTTGACAGTAAAGATTTCGTCCTGCGGGTCTTCTTCACAATGGATGTACAAAATAAAAGTCTGGGCGCACATAAAGTCAAGCGTGAATTGACCTTATTCGCTGTCTTCCAGCAGGCCAGCTTCGTGTGCTGCCCAGAGGAAACGTGGACTGGCACGCAGGTCCAGGTTGCGGGTCCAGCCGCGTAGAACCTGTTGAATGAGCGTTTTGTCTCTTGTAAGGCGATAGGCATAGCCGAAGGGCTCCACGGGGCTGTCGCTGTAATAGCTGGAGCGATAGTCGTGAGATGTGACGTAGATCCAGGCACCGTCCGGGAAGCGCATCTCTTTTCCGGCTAAGAAACGCATGCCTTTGAGGAAGACGTCACGGGCTTCCTCGTCGCCGGTGGTTTCGTGGTACCGACCCAGGCCTGTGAGGCAGACAGCGTTCTGGAACGGGCAGAAGCCGGTGTTGAAGAAGAGTTCCATGGACCAGCCGCCGTTTTTGTGTTGGGCATCGCGTACGGCTTCAAAAATGCTTCGCATGGCCAGGCGGTATTTTTCTTCGCCTGTGGCTTCGTACACGGCGGCAAGGCCAATGAGCGGCCAGCCGCTGTCCCGGGCGCTGTGCCAGTTGCTGTGGTACGGTGGTTGTGCCCAGCCTCGGTCGACCATTTTCAAAAAACAATCTCCGGTGCTTATGGCAGCTTCCAATGCACGCGGGTGGCCGGTAAGGAAGTAGTATTCCAACAGCCCTTCGGTCCACATGTGAGAAGGTACGGTGGATACACCGGGATACCCTTCGGCGCTGTACTGTACGTGGTGATGACCGTGGATGCGCTGGCCGCCCAGTTCGAGGGGATCGTGCGTGGTGTAGTGGACCATGTCGATGTCTATGGTATGCCAGACGGAGGATTCTACGAGTTGCCAGGGGATGCGTTCGCCGGTGCGGATGTGCTGGATGAGGAATCCGTGCAGGCGGTCTGGTTCGTTGTTGGATGAGAAGCCGCCCTGGGAGCCGGTACCTGGGTTGACGAAGTCGCCAAAATCGACCATGCCCAGGCTGCGGGTGTTCCGGGCCTGCACGGTCTGGTCGCGCAGGTTGCGTTCGATTTTTGGATAGCGTTCAGGTACGGGCGGCAAGACCAGGCCAAAGACGCCGCTTTCCAGGTACCACGCGCTATTTTGCGGGAGAAGGGATTCTTCGAAAGCAATGGCCTGCTCGTGTACGCGGGCCTCTTCTCCGCCGCCTTCGTGGAACTGGAGCAGGACGATGTGGGTTCGAGATTGGCCCTGGTGCAGGTTGAGTGGGCCAGATCGGGCGGGATGAATAGAAAAGGTGATGTGGTTTTTTTTCCAACCGGCTTCTTTGGGGTAGAGTGCGACAAAGTCCCGCATGGAGATGCATACGCCGTGTGTTTGGTTGGAGACATCCAGCCAGCCCCGTGCAAGTTGTTGTTCGTACATGCCCACGCCTTCAACCTGGGTTCCGTCCGCTTTGTAGATCAGGCTTCCTGAGAAGACACCGTAGTTTTCGAGGACTTTTTCGTGGTAAAAGTAAAAGGACTCCTGCGACTGGAAGAGTTTGCGCCCGGACCCGCATAGGCCGGTTTCTGGACCTTCCAGAGCGAGGGAATTGTTGAAGGCGATTTCCTGGATTTCGGAGAATTGTGCGTTTTCGGTATTGAAGAAGGTGAGTTCTGTTTCCAGCCAGGGCAGGTTTGCGTGTGCGGTGAGGCGGACGAGATAGCGGAAGAATTTTTTGCCAGAGGCATTGCCAAAGGTTCCTGTTGCGCGGATGACGGCGCGTTGTGCGGTGTGTTCCTCGAGGGTGACTTCGTGGGTTGTTCCGTTGGAGATATCGTAGCGTGTTCCATTTTTGGAAGCGATCCAGAATGCCTGGGATTCCAGCAGGTTTCGACCGTGAAGGCGGACGTTTTCGAGCAGGTTGAAGTGGGTTCTGGAGACGGAGAATGACAGGGGACCGGTGGAGATTTCGAGGGTAGATTGCGATTCGGAAACGGTGAGTGTAGACTTGATGGGTGTGCGGGAGATACCTTCTCCGTATTCGAGGTGGTAAAGAGCGGTTTCCTGGGCGTTGAGGGTGACCTGGAAGTCCAGCAGAATCCATTTGACGGAGTTGTCTGGCCAGTGTGCGGTCTGGCGAATTTCGCAGGGGTGTTCGGTGTTGTTGGGTTCGATGAGGCGTACAGCGTCTGTTGTGGCGAGTACGTTTTGGGGAAAGGGAACGCCCCGGCGCACGGGCCAGTTTTCACGGCGAACCCCGGTGGGTTCTTCCAGGACAAGTGGAATTCGGGTGGGCATGGGATGCTCCTGAGTTAAATAGGATTCAGTCACAGGTAGCTGAAACGGGTATCAGTGACTTCGAGTCGTCCGCCGATTTCAGGGTTGCCAGGTTCACTTGCAGGGTCTGGATGGCTTCTTCGAGGGAGCAGAGGGGTGCGGCTTTGGTTTCGAGTGCGTCGAGAAATGCGTTGGCTTGGCGGGTAAAGAGGGTGTCGCGTTCCGGGATCTCGAAGGATTCAATGTGCCATTCGTTGCCGGGTTCGATCATCCAGCGCCACTGGTTCAGGTGGATGTCCAAACGAGCCGTGCCATTTTTACAGGCAACAGTTACTGTTGTTTCGTTGGGGGCCTGGTGCAGGTTGTGGACATAACTTCCCATGACTGTTCCGTGTCGGGTAAGTACATGGACGGTGTCTTCAACTTCAATGCCATCGAGTACTTGATGGGCGGCATCTGCAACGAGGTGGCTGATAGGACCTGCGAGCCATTCGCCCATGTTGAGGATGTGGGTGAGTCCGTCCTGGATCGCACCGCCGCCGGTGGTTCGGTTTGCAAAGTAGATTTCGCGGTACGCGGGGCGATAGGTGGGGAAGTGTTGACCGACGGTGGCAAAGAGCTGGACGGGTTCACCAAAACGTCCGCTGTGGATGGCTTCACGCATGGTGGAGAGTGCTGGATTGGCGCGGTGGACGTAGCCAATGGCGGCGGTGAGGCGTTTTTTGGCGATGATTTTACGCAGGGATTCGACGCCGTCGAGTGATGTGCTCAATGGTTTTTCGATGAGGAGATGGATGCCAGCTTCGGCCAGGCGGGTGGAGATGGGGATATGCAGGTGGGCCGGTACGGCGACGACGGCGGCGTGGAAGGTGTGTTCGAGGGCTGTGTCCAGGGATGCAAAAGCTTGCTGGATGTTGTAGCGGTCTGCAATGGTTTTTCGAAGATCTGCATTGGTTTCGCAAATGGAGAGTTCGGCACGGCCCGTGTTCTGAAAGCAACGCAAGTGGCGTTCTCCAATAGAGCCGGTGCCTATGACAAGGATTCGGTACATAGATATCCCATAAAAAGTGTTTGACCTGGATGATTTATGAAAACTGTTGGAACCACAGATACACACTGATCAACACGGATGGTTGAGGCGTTGCTTGGCCAGGGAGTTGTTTTGATTCGAATGTGTGGAAGTTACGATGCTGGGCGTGTGAAATCCAGTCTGTTCTGAACCCCGTCAGGGCGCAGGAGCTGTTTGCATTCTACGGGAAAAGGAGTATCTTGGGAAAACAGACATTTCGGGATGTTGTCTGTAAGGCAACGTGGATTATCTGCCCTACAATCATGGATGGGATTTGGGAATTTATGATCAGAACAACTGAGGTTCTTGTCGTTCGCCATGGGGAGACGGCCTGGAATGCGGAAGGGCGTATTCAGGGGCATCGGCCGGTGGGGTTGAACGAACGGGGAAAGGCCCAGGCGGCGGCAACGGCTGACCGGCTGGCAAGTGAGCGGTTTGATATCCTGTACAGTAGTGATCTGGAACGGGCGATGGAGACGGCGCGGGCGATTGCGGGACGGACTGGCCATGAGATTTTCCCAGATGTGCGGCTGAGGGAATGGAACCTGGGTGTGCTGGAGGGGCTTTCCAGTGCAGATGCGGAAGTGCGTTACCCGGAAGCCTATCGGGCCTATCGGGTGGAACAGCCGGATGTGGTGATCCCTGGCGGTGAGAGTTTGCAGCAGCGATATGAACGATCGGTTGCAGGTGTGGTGGATCTGGCTGCGCGGCATGCAGGCGAACGGATTGTGATTGTGACCCATGGTGGGGTGCTGGATGATCTTTATCGTCGGACGAAACATATTCCGCTGGATGCGCCGAGGGATTTCAAGATTTACAATTCGAGTTTGAATACGTTTCATATCCATGGGGAAACATGGACGCTGATTCGGTGGGGAGAGATCGAGCATTTGGAAGGAATAGGAGCGATGGGGGATTGGTGAATCACGGAGGGCACGGAACCGCCCTTCGTCCACTTCGCCAGAGGGGCACGGAACCCAGCTGCGAGCTATTCGGGGCAACGGAACGATTACCTGAAAGGATAAGCGAATGAATACTGTGCGATGGGGGATTGTGGGGTGTGGGAATGTGACGGAGGTGAAGAGTGGGCCTGGGTTCCAGAAGGCGGAGGGTTCGGAGCTGGTGGCGGTGATGCGGCGGGATGCGGGACTGGCGGAGGATTATGCGAAACGGCACGGGGTTGCGCGGTGGTATGGACGGGCAGAAGCGTTGATTGAAGATCCGGATGTAGATGCGGTGTATGTGGGTACGCCGCCGTCTTCGCATTTGGAGTTGACGTTGAAGGTGGCCGAGGCGGGAAAGCCATGTTTGGTGGAAAAGCCGATGGCGATGAGCCATGCGGAGTGTCTGGAGATGGTAG
>JAQCGA010000161.1 GCA_027619145.1 bacterium
CGAAACAGGCTTATCAGATGTACCAGGAAGAGGGCGCACAGTTTTTTGCCTGCGGAGCTGCAATTATTATGTTGAAGGCGGGATACCAGGCGATCCGGGCGGAGTTTGACGGGGTGTTTGGGGAATAAGATCATAAAGGAAGATGTCGCGCAGAGAGAAACCGGCGGTGTTGCGGGGTTTTCTGTAGGGGCAGGCCCCTGCGCCTGCCCGGTTTTTGATTCTGGTTGTCAATTTTATAGGGGCGGATTATGATCCGCCCGGGTGCTGGTTTGGGACGAGGGAGGGTTTAAAATGGCAATCGATTTTACGGTGGATCGGTGGGAGAAGATCCGGGAGGATGCCCGGGAGTGGTGGTCTGGAGAGTTGAAGCGTCCGTTGATCCAGATGACGTTGCGAGGGCGCGATCCCGGAAGGTCTGAGCCGGTGCTTCCGGCGTATCACCGGACGGCGTTTTACGATTTTTCGGTGCCAGCCGAAGACGTGGTAGACCGGTGGGACTATGAGTTGTCGTGTGTGCGGTTTCTGGGGGATGCGTTTCCGGCCCGGATTCCGGATTTTGGGCCGGGGGTGCTGGCGGCGTTTGTGGGTGCGAAGACGGAGGTGGGGAACGATACGGTATGGTTTAAACCGCGTACGGTGATGGAGGTAGGCGAGGTCCGGTTCGAGTACGATGCGGACAACCCGTGGTATAAACGGGTGCGAGATCTGATGCGTGCGGCGCTGGTACGATGGGAGGGGCTGGTGCAGGTTGGGATGACGGATCTGGGGGGGGAACCTGGATATTCTTTCGACATTTCGGCCCGGGGAGCGGCTGTTGCTGGATCTGTACGATCATCCGGAAGATGTGAAGCGGGTGACGTGGGATGCGCACGAGGCGTGGTGGCGGTATTACGAGGAACTGAACAATATTCTGCAGCCGGTGAATCCAGGGTATACGGCGTGGACGCATATTTACTCGGAGGCGCCGTATTACATGTTGCAGTGCGATTTCTGCTACATGATTGGTCCGGAGATGTTTGACGAGTTCGTGAAGCCCGAACTGGCGGCGTCCTGCCGGCGGTTGACGAATCCGTTTTATCATCTGGATGGGCCGGGGCAGTTGCCGCACCTGGATTCGCTGTTGGAAATTGAAGAACTGAAAGGGGTGCAGTGGATCCCCGGGACGGGGAACCCAGATTTCCGGTTCTGGCCGGAGGTGTACCGGAAGATCCGGAAGGCAGGGAAGCGAATACAGTTTGCCGGGACGATGGAGACGTTTGAGACAATTGTGGCACAACTGGGGAGTGCGGAAGGGATTGTGTTTATGGGGACGGCGGATATGTCCGAGGAGCGGGAGGTGATGGGGTTTCTGGAAAAGTATGGGGTAATTTAAATAGAGAAAGGATCAGTTCTATGGCAGGTGGTGTGCCGGAGGATGCGATCCGGGTACAACCGGAGCGGTTGCGGGAGATGACGGCAGAGATTTTCCGGGCGGTGGGGTTACCGGAGGCAGATGCGGAACGGGTTGCAGACTGTCTGGTGCAGGTGGATTTGCGCGGGGTGTTCAGCCACGGTACCCGTCAACTTGTGCGGTACGTACGGGAATACCGGTTTGGAGGATTGAATCCGAAGCCAGAGATCCGGCTGGTGCGAGAGACGCCGGTGACGGCGCTGTTTGATGGGGATGGTGGGTTGGGGTACCTGGCGGCTACGCGGGCGACGGAAGCGGTGATTGAGAAAGCAGATGTACAGGGGGTTGCGATTGCGGGGAGTTGTAACCACGGGCACGTTGGAAGTGAGGGAATTTATGCGCGAATGGCGCTTGCCCGTGATCTGGCAACGTTTTCTGTAGCCGGAGGGCGTGAATGGGAAAAGCCCGCGAAGCCAGATGCAACGGTGTGGGACGCGATGATGTCCCCGCCCATGTGTTTTGGGATTCCATCGGCTGAAGGTCCGCCGCTGGTGCTGGATATGAGTGCGAATATGTTTCGAGATTCGTCCCGGATTGAAGAGGCGATGGAGCGATTTCCAGAGGCATTGATCAAGAGTTTGGGTTTGAAGTTCGTGTCTACCCTGCTGGGAGGGATTCTGGCCGGGGCACTTCCAGAAGGAGAGGGCAAGTTTTCGGCGGCAAGCCGAGGATTTACGATTGTGGCGTTTCGGCTGGATACGGTCGGAGATGTAGAAGGGTTCAAGCAGGAGGCCGCGCGAATTCTACGGGAGAGCATGAGTCTCAATCCTTTGCCGGGGCAGGAACGTGCGGAACTGCCGGGTAGTTTGGAATGGAAGCGGGAACAGGACTGGGTGAACGAGGGGATTCCGCTGGGAAGCGCGCACCGGGAGGCCTTGGCGGGGGTGGCGGGTGAGTTGGGGGTTGAGGTAGCCTGGTAGGCTATTGTTGGCAATTTGCTGGATGAAGAGGAGAGAGCGATGTTGGAAGGAGAGATTGGGGCGCTGGGGATTATTGAGGAACACGATGTGCCGGTGCCGGTGCGAGATGGTGTGGTGTTGCGGGCAAATATATTCCGACCGGACGCACCTGGAACGTTTCCAGGATTGCTTTTACGGACGCCGTATGGGAAGCCTAAGGGTGGGTTCGAGCGGTTTGTACGGTCAGGATATGTGGTGGTGACGCAGGATGCACGGGGGCGATATGCATCGGAGGGGGAGTATTTGCCTTATACGGTGGATACGCTGGATGGGCAAGATGGATACGACAGTGTGGAGTGGCTGGCACAGCAGCCGTTTTGCAATGGGAAAGTAGGTACGTTTGGGGCGTCGTATAATGCGTGGATGCAGTGGTCATTGGCACGATTGCGGCCACCGCACCTGGTGGCGATGTGCGCGTATTCGATTCCGCTTGAGAATACAGAGGTGGATTACTGGGGATCGTTTCGGCCGGGACGGCGTATCAAATGGTGGCTGACGACGATCGCGCCGGATATTCGACGGCGAAAGAATTTACCTGGACCGCAGACGAAAGAGGAGGCCCTAAAAATTTGGGATGAGATTGAGCAAATGCGGTGGTTGCAATTTATGCCCTGGTTGGAGTTCCCCAAATACTTGCCGGAAGGGATGGCCGAGTACGCAGAGGATTGGCTGAAGCACCCGAATCGGCGCTGCTGGAAGTTCGACGAGGTACACAAAGAGGTGGAGGTGCCGAACCTGGATTTCAGCGGGTGGTACGATCACTGCGGCGGGACAATGGCGCACCTGGGGCTGGCACAGAAAAATGGGCGAACGGAGGCTGTGCGGACGCAGACGAAGTTGGTGATTGGACCGTGGAATCACAGCAATCTGGGGAAGCGGAAACAGGGGGAGATCGATTTTGGGCCGCAGGCGGAGCTGGATTTGCAACATATGATGGTTCGGTGGTTTGACCTGTGGTTGAAGGGGATCAAAAATGAGGTAGACCAGGAGCCACCGGTACGGTATTTCGTGATGGGGACAAACCGATGGAAGAAGGCGTCCACGTGGCCGCCGGAAGGGCTGTCCGAGGCGGTGTATTATCTGGACAGCGAGGGAGGCGCGCATCTGCCGGATGGGTCGGGAGGGCTGGGGACAGGTAGCGCGAGCGGAGAGGCGACAGATACTTATACGTACGATCCCAATGATCCGGTGCCCACGTTGTGGTCTCGGGCATTGTTTACTTCACCGGCGGACAGGCGGCAATTGGCGTACCGGCAGGATATTCTGGTTTATCGGACGGACCTGCTGGAGAAAGATGTGGAGGTGGTGGGGTATCCCGAGGTGGTTTTGTACGCGGCGACGTCTGCTGCGGATACGGATTTTTTTGCGCGGCTGGTGGACGAGCATCCGGACGGTGGCCCGGCACTGGAGATTTGTTACGGGATGGTGCGCGCCCGACATCGGCATTCGCTGGATCGGGAGGAGTTTATTACGCCGGGAGAGGTGACGGAGTATCGCATTCGGCTGGGCGCTACGGCCTGTCGATTTTTGAGGGGACATCGGATTCGGCTCGAGATTACGAGCAGCGATTTTCCGAACCACGATCGCAATCACAATACGGGTGGAAATGATCTGGCGGAGACGGCGCTGGTTCCGGCAAAGCAGGAGGTGTATCACAGTAAGGCGTATTCTTCGCGGTTAATTATAAGAGAAGCGGGAATTGACAATTGACAATTGGCAATCATCAATTGTCAATTGTGAGGAGACTCATGAGTCAGGTCACTCCATCCCGTGTGTCCGAGGGAGTTGTTACGGGACATACGCCGACCACGTTTGCTTATTATGCTGCATTTATTGTGCTGGGGCTGGGGTTGGCGGCTCTGGGGCCTACGTTGCCGGGGTTGGCAAAGCAGACGCAGTCCAGTTTGCGGGAGATCAGTTTCCTGTTTACGGCACGGTCGCTGGGGTATATGTGTGGGGCTTTGCTGGGTGGGCGACTGTACGATCGGGTGTCGGGGCATCCGGTGATGGCAGGGATGTTGGGAGGGGTGGCGGTACTGCTGGTGCTGGTTCCACAGGTACCTGTTTTGTGGATGTTGTTGGCGGTGATGCTGGTATTAGGGCTTTCCGAGGCAACGCTGGATGTGGGCGGAAATACCCTGTTGACCTGGGTGCACCGGGACAACCTGGGGCCGTATATGAACGCGCTCCACTTTTTTTTTGGAGTAGGTGCATTTTTTTCGCCTATTCTGGTTGCCTGGGTGCTGCTGGTCACAGGGGAGATTGCGTGGACGTATCGGTTGCTGGCGCTTCTAGTGCTGCCCGTGGCACTGGTGCTGTGGCGGTTGCCCAGTCCAGAGATCCAGTCTGCGGATGTAAAAAAGAATGGGCGGGCAGACTCGACGTTGATTGTTTTGATTGCGCTCAGTTTTTTTCTATGTGTGGGGGCAGAAGTGGGGTTTGCGGGGTGGATTTATACGTATGCGATGACGTTGGGGTTGGCGGATGAAGCCATGGCGGCATACCTGACGTCTGCATTCTGGGGCGCGTTTACGCTGGGAAGGTTGCTGGGAATTCCCATTGCGTCGCGGTACTCGCCTCGGAAGATTTTGTGGGGTGATTTGATAGGGTGCGTGTTGAGCGTGGGGTTGATTCTGGTATGGCCGGGATCAACGGCAGTGGTGTGGATTGGGACGTTCGGGTTTGGGCTTTCGCTGGCGTCTATGTTTGCCACATTGCTGGCTCTGGCGGGTGAATATATGACGATTACGGGGCGGATTACGGGCTGGTTTTTTGTGGGGACGAGTACTGGCGCAATGACGGTGCCGTGGTTGATCGGCCAATTTTTCGAGTCTGTGGGGCCCCGGGTGACGATGGTTTTTGTTCTGGGTGATTTGATTCTTGCACTGGGGGTTTTGGGGGGGATGGTGTTGTATCTCCGAAAAATACCCGTTCGGCGGGCATTTTGAGTGTAGAAGGTAGATATTTTAGAGCGCTTGATACAGATTCCAGAATTCATTACCTTGGATAGATGTATTCACAGGGTGTTCACCATCGTTTAAAAGGAATATGCGATGAAGCTGATGATTATGACGGATATGGAAGGTGTTGCAGGGATGTTGAATTTTGAGGACTGGTGTGTGCCGGGTGGGTCGTATTATGATAAAGGGAAGCGACTGCTCACGCTGGAGGTGAATGCTGCAATTGATGGATTTTTTGAGGGTGGCGCTACGGAAATTCTTGTGGTGGATGGACACGGGTACGGTGGGATTGATCCGGAGCTTCTGGATGAGCGTGTTTTGTTGATGCGTGGGCGGGACGAACGGGTGAACCCGTGGAGCCTGGATGCCACGTACGCTGGCCTGGCCTATGTGGGACAGCATGCAAAGGCGGGTACGCCGTATTCGCAAATGACGCATACGGGCAGTTTTGGGGTGGTGAATTATGCGATTAACGGGGTTTCGATTGGTGAGTTTGGACAACTGGCTTTATGCGCGATGGAGTTGGGCGTACCTACGATTCTGGCAACGGGCGAACAGGCGTTTGCTGACGAGGCAGAAGCATTGGCACCAGGAGTGATTCCCGTTGCGGTGAAGCGCGGTCTGTTGCCGGATGGGCTGGATCATCTGGATGCGGATGCGTATGGGAAGGCCAAACTGAGTGCGATTCATCGGTCGCCTGGCCGGGCAAGGAGGTTGATTCGGGAAGGCGCGGTGAAAGCGATTACGAAGCGAAAGGAGAACCCGAATGGGTTTGGGTACATTGAATTGAAGTCGCCGTATGTGCGTACGGTAAAATACCGCAGCCGGGGTGAGAACCCACCGTATGAGACACGGGAAGAACATCCGGACAGTATTATCGACTTGATGAATATGCCCTATCAAAGAGTTGGTTGAAGATATTGGTAGGCAGGATGCGGATTGCTGGTTCATTGGGTGGCAACACCCATATAGAGGAATTGGATGATTCGGCCTGGTGTTATGGGTTATGAACGGCGGATTCACGGGATGATCAATCATGCTATATCGCAAAGTGGAACCGGGCTTGAAAGGAACGTGCGATGAAACTGATGATTATGACGGATATGGAAGGTGTTGCAGGGATGTTGAACTTTGATGACTGGTGCGTGCCCGATGGACGGTCTTACGATAGAGGAAAGCGGCTTCTTACGCTGGAGGTGAATGCAGCGATTGAGGGATTTTTTCAGGGGGGTGCCACAGAAATCCTGGTGGTGGACGGGCATGGGAACGGGGGGATCGATCCGGAATTGCTGGACGAACGGGCACAGTTGATGCGCGGACGGGGTGAGCGGGTGCACGCGTGGGGGCTGGACGAGTCGTTTGATGGTCTGGCGCATGTGGGACAGCATGCAAAGGCGGGTACGCCGTATTCACAAATGACGCATACGCAGGGTTGGAATTATATCGATCTGGCGGTAAACGGAATTTCTGTGGGTGAGTTTGGGCAACTGGCGCTGTGTGCGAAGGAACTGGGTGTACCGGCAATTCTGGCAACAGGTGAGCAGGCGTTTGCCGAGGAGGCTGCTGCGTTGACGCCCGGGATTGTTACGGTGGCGGTGAAGCGCGGGTTGCTTCCGGATGGGCTGGATCATTTGATTGCAGAAGATTACTGCAAGGCGAAGTTGAGTGCGGTTCACCTTTCGCCCGGGCGAGCCAGGAAGTTGATCTGGAAAGGCGCTTTGGAGGCGATTACAAAGTTAAAGGAAGCTCCGGATTCGTTTTCTTACCCGGATCTTAAGCCGCCATACGTGCGGACGGCGCGATTCAGGGGTTGGAGAGGAAAGTCTGCGTATGCGGCGCGAGATGAACATCCGGACAGCCTGATCGAGATGTGGAGTTTGCCGTTTACGAAGGTGGATTGACTTTAAGATGCGGTGAAGGCAGGATGGTAAGCGAAAATCATTGACAAATATCAATTGGCAAATATCAATTGACAATTTTTACAACCGGGCATGCAGCCCGTGGGAGAACTGAATGATCAGGCTGGGTGTTGTAGGATATGGGCGGCGGATTCATGGGATGATCGATCACGTATTTCGCAAGGTGGATCCGGAGATCCGGGTGGTGGGAGTGGTGGACCCGAACGAGGCTGGGGTGCGGGCGCGGCTGGCAGAGTGCGACCGGGATGATGCGGTGTTTTATGATTCGCTGGATGTGATGGTTCAGAAGGGAAAGCTGGACGCACTGGCCATTGGGACGCGGTGTAATTTGCACGCGCCTTTTGCAATGGAAGCGGCCCGGTACGATTTGCCACTGTTTCTGGAAAAGCCGGTGGCGATTTCTATGGAACAGGCCACGGAATTAGAGCGTGCTTTTGAAAAGACGGATTGCCAGACGGTGGTGAGTTTTCCGCTGCGGGTGTCCCCTTTGTGTGTGCTTGCGCGAAAATATATTGAAGAGGGCGCAGTGGGGGCGCCAGTGCATGTAACGGCGGTGAATTATGTGCCGTACGGTACGGGGTACTGGGAGGAAGAGTACCGAAATTTCGAGATTACACAGGGGTTGTTCTTGCAGAAGGCAACGCACGATTTCGATTATTTGCATTATTTGATGGGGGAACCCATTGTGCGGGTTTCGGCAATGGCGACGTGGGGAAAGGTGTTTGGTGGAACCAAAGAGGCCGGGCTGGTCTGCTCAAAATGTGAT